>NZ_BAABEY010000011.1:0-264974 GCF_039540405.1 Ravibacter arvi | reverse complement strand
AATATGTATTTACTTGAAACACAATAAGTTAAAAAAGATGTCATTGGCACCGCAGCGGAGGGATCTCCCGCTCCCAGTACCCAATCCCTTTTAGAGGGCTTTTTAGTACCAACAGGAGATCCTTCGACTCCGCTGCGCTCCGCTCAGGATGACCGTCCGGGCGGTAGCCTCCGGCTACCATTGACTTCCATTGACAACATCTATTTGTCATCTCCGCTACAAGGTGTTTTTGCAAAAAAACTGTTTGCTCGGGATGATCTTGCAGTGGGGAAACGCACCCGGATGAGCACACGCTTAAAAGACATAACCATAACAAAGAGGAAGCTGTTCTGCTAAATCCTTTTTGTTATGGCTATCAGGAAAAGAATTGTGTGGTATAGTTTTAAACTTTTCTGCTCAGATCGCGTAGCCTTTACAGAAAGGCAGCTTCGCACGACCTTATAATTTTGACGTGTCTTTTGAAGCCAGGTCACCCTTTTTCCGCGAAAAATGTTAATTCTTTCGCGGATTAATCAATCTTTTATGTGCAACTCTTTGATTATTTGGTGGTTGCCAGATTGTTGTAAAAGTGATTTTTGCGGCTTCGAACGACAAACGTGTCAAATTAATTTAGCAGAACCTTTACACCATAGTCTTCCTGCAGGGTTTTTAAAAGGCTGTTCTCCGGGGCTACAGTAAAGGCCCGGGAAATCATCTGTATTTCCATACGGCTTTCCGGATCCGCAACATAAAGCATCAGTTTGCATTTCCCGGGGTGGCTTTCCAGGGTTTGTTCCAGGTCATCAACAAAAGTCGGAGTGAGCTGGTCAATGGTCATTTTTACGCTGATTTGCTTGCACATTTTTTCCCGTAGCTCCGTAAGCAGCGAAATGCTCAGCGGCTTGAACTCGAACTGGTCTTCATTCCGCCACCGGTTCTGCACCTTCCCTTTGATGAAAAGAAAGCGCCCGGGTTCTATGTAATTGCCAAACTTGACATATTCTTCTCCCATCAGCAGCATCTCGATTGCGCCGCCGTAGTCTTCTATTTTGAAGATCCGCATGGGGTTCCCGTTTTTCATGGTTTTGTCAATCACGCTGGTGACAATACCCGCCACGCTGATTTCCTTGCCGAAGTAGAGCGGTCTTTTGTGGTCTTCCGGTACTTCCAGCACTTTGTCCAGCGTACAATTGCAGAAGGTATCCAGCTCCAGCCGGAAAGTGTCCAGCGGATGCCCCGAGATATAAAAGCCCACGACTTCCTGTTCGTAACGCAATTTGTTGATATCACTCCACGGCTCAATGACCGGGGCCTTGGGCTTGGGAAGCATGTCGTCGTTGTTGCCGCTGGGGCCGCCGAAGAGTGATACCTGCGCCGACGATTTGCTGGCGTGGTAATTGTTGGCATAACGGATCAGTCTCTCAATAAAAGAGGTTGTTTCCTCGTCGGAACATTCGAAAAACTGAGCCCGGTGAAATTCTTCAAAGCAGTCGAAAGCGCCGGCATAAGCGAGGCTTTCCAGCGTTTTCTTATTGACTGTACGGAGGTTAACCCGCGTAATGAAATCGAAAATGTCTTTAAAATCGCCGTTTTTGCTCCGTTCTTCGATAATGCTTTCGACGGCGGCGTCGCCGGTGCCTTTGATCCCGCCAAGACCGAACCTGATTTCCCCGCGCTGGTTTACGTTGAACTGCCGGTCTGATTCATTGATGTCCGGACCGAGAACGGGCAGCGATAGGTTTTTACATTCTTCCATAAAGAAGGTAATCTTCTCGATGTTGCCCAGGGAGCTGGTCAATACCGCCGACATGTATTCGGCAGTATAATGCGCCTTGAGGTAGGCCGTTTGGTAAGCCACGAACGCGTAGCAGGTGGAGTGCGATTTGTTGAAGGCATAGGAGGCAAAGGCTTCCCAGTCGCTCCACACTTTTTCCAGCTTTTTGGCGTTGTGCCCCCGCTCGATGCCCCCGTCCATGAAGCTGCTTTTAAGCTTGTTCAGGATCTCAATCTGCTTTTTCCCCATTGCCTTCCGAAGGGTGTCGGCCATACCTTTGGTGAAGCCGGCCAGCTTTTGGGAAAGGAGCATCACCTGCTCCTGGTAAACTGTAATGCCGTAGGTGTCGGAGAGGTAATCCTCCATGTCCGCAAGGTCATAGGTAATCTCTTCCAGGCCATGCTTCCGCTTGATAAAGTTCGGGATATAAGCGATCGGCCCCGGCCGGTACAACGCGTTCATGGCGATCAGGTCCTCAAAACGGTCAGGTTTTAGCTCCCGCATGTACTTTTTCATCCCGTCGGATTCGAACTGGAAGATCGCGTTGGTTTCACCGCGCTGGAACAGTTCAAAAACTTTGGCATCATCCAGCGGTATATAGTCAATTTCTATCTCTACGTTGTGATTTTGTTTGATCAGGCGCAGCGCTTCCTTGATGATGGTCAGGTTGCGCAGCCCCAGAAAGTCCATCTTGATTACCCCGGCATCTTCGATCACCTTTCCCTGATATTGGGTAATCAGAAAATCGGAATCTTTGGACGTGCTTACGGGTATGATTTCGGTCAGGTCGGCCGGGGCAATAATAATCCCGGCGGCGTGGATACCGGTGTTCCGAACAGTGCCTTCCAGCCTTTGCGCTTCCTGCAGGACCTGGGCCGAGAGATCCTTGCCTGCAGCGATGGCGCGCATCTTCTTTACGTTTTCCAGTTCGTCGGGCGAGATGCCTTCTTTTTTGGTAAGGCTTCCGTCGCCTTCCAACGGGGCATGAAAAATTCGCTGGAGCGTCATGCCGTAAGTAGGCTTGTCGGGGACCAGTTTGGCGAGCGCGTTGGCTTCCGGCAGAGGGAGGTCCATTACGCGGGCAACGTCCTTGATCGACGATTTGGCCGCCATAGTACCGTAAGTGACAATCTGCGCCACCTGGTTGTAACCATATTTTTTAACCACATAATCGATCACTTTCTGACGCCCTTCATCGTCAAAGTCCGTATCAATATCGGGCATTGACACCCGTTCCGGGTTGAGGAAACGCTCGAAAAGCAGGTCGTACTTCACCGGGTCTATGTTGGTAATACCGGTACAATAGGCAACCACCGACCCGGCGGCCGAACCCCTGCCCGGCCCGATAAACACACCCATCTCGCGGCCGGCCTTGATAAAATCGGCCACGATCAGGAAGTACCCCGGAAAACCCATGTTCCGGATCGTTTGCAGTTCGAAGTTGATCCGTTCTTCCACGTGCGGCTCAATCGTACCGTATTTCTGGCGTCCCCCCTCGAAGGTAATGTGACGGAGGTATTCCCATTGGTTGAGCACGTCGGCGGTGAGTTCTTTGTTCCCCACCATTTCTGAAAGTGTATGGATTTTAAACTCGTCGGGAATCGGGAAATTGGGCAAAAGAATGTCCTTCTTCAGCTGAAGAAAATCTACTTTGTCAACAATTTCGTTGGTATTATCGAGCGATTCGGGGATGTCCCTGAACAGCTCCAGCATCTCATTGGTCGTTTTGAAATAGAACTGGTCGTTGTAAAAAGCAAACCTGCTTCCCTTGGGAATCCCTCCTTCATCGTCAAAATCCTTTGCAGACGGCGTGCTCTTCTTATCGCCTGTGTTGATACAAAGCAGGATGTCATGCGCATTCCAGTCCGCCTGGTCTACGTAATGCGAATCATTGGAACATATCACCTTTACGTTGTATTTCCGGGCAAAACGGAGGAGCACCTCGTTGACCTGCAGCTGTTCCCGGATTTCGTGCCGCTGAAGCTCCACGTAATAGTCTTCGCCGAAGAGGTCCAGCCACCACCTGAATTCTTTTTCGCCTTCTTCCTCACCTTTTTTCAGGATGGTTTTAGGTACCTGGGCGCCGATGCAGCAGGTAGTCGCAATAAGCCCCTTGTGGTACTTGACGATCTGGTTTTTATCAATCCTGGGATATTTCCCGTACATCCCCTCCATAAAACCCAGCGAGCACAATTTGGTCAGGTTCCGGTATCCTTCCGCATTTTTCGCTAAAAGCAGCTGGTGGTACCTGACGTCCTTTTGTTCTTTCGTGAACTGCTTGCGCGTCATATCTTCCACCACATAAAATTCGCAGCCGACAATGGGCTTTATCCCTTGCTTATGCCCCTCTGCAACGAACTCGAAAACACCGAACATATTGCCGTGATCGGTAATGGCGACGGCAGGCATGTTGTCCTGTTTGGCTTTTTTAAACAGTTTCTTGATGTCGGCCGCACCGTCGAGGAGCGAAAACTGGGTGTGGCAGTGAAGGTGTGAAAATTGCATTTTTGCTGGTTTTGTAAGCTGTAATCTTTTTGGGGCCTGGTGCGGGAACATAACACCGCAGATCGTTAATCCTGTTCCTCCTCTTCGTCAAAAAAGACGTAATTGAGGAAATCGGTATAAGGCTTCAATAGCTGTATCCCTTCTATGACCCGGTCAGGGAAACCCGGGGCTATTACCTCCTCATCTGTAAATTTGTGCATGAAGAACAGCTGTTTACGTTGGAGCAGGTCAATTTCCGGATGGTCTTTGGGGTAGCCTTTCGGCGCTGTTTTGAGCTTTTCGCCCCATACCAGCGGGAAGAAAGCACGGAAAACGGGATTTTCGATGATCGTTTTGAGCTGGTGGGCGTTGTAATCCACTTCCTGCCTGAATTTATTGAGCTGTGCCGGGGTGGCTTCCCACATACCGCCGCCCAGGAAAGATTCTCCGTGTGGCTGGATATGGACGTAATAATCTATTCTCCCCGAATTCCGGCCCCCGGGGCCGATTGCAGCGCTCAAAAAAGACTTGTACGGATCTTTGTTCTTCGAAAACCGGATGTCCCGGTTGATTCTGAATATGCAATCTTTGGGCCTGATGTTGCCCAGGTCTTCAAAGCGCCCTACGTTTGTAATGAGATAGTCTACCAATGTCTCGAGATCCGACTTGGCCGATTCGTATCTTCCCCGGTTTTCAGCAAACCATTCCTTGTTATTGTGCTGGGCCAGGTCTTTGAGAAACAGGAGCGACGATTTATTTAACATCTTTTACCTGAGTTGTTTTGGAGTATATTTGCCGGATCTGGCTGGAAAATTCTCTCAATTTACCGATTTTTACGCTTCGTTTCGGAAAACGGAACGGATAATTTCAGCCTCCCGGCCCGCCGGGACGCGTAAAACGACCGAAAGAAAGTTACCCTATTAACATTTACAGTATGGCAAGAGTTCTGACCGGAATTCAAAGCAGCGGACGCCCGCATCTTGGAAATATTTTAGGCGCGGTAATACCGGCCATCGAGTTATCAAAGGACCCAAAAAACGAGTGTCTTTTTTTTATTGCCGACCTGCATTCCCTGACCACGCTGAAGGACGGCGGGGTGCGGGACGCGTATGTTCGTGCGATAGCGGCAACCTGGCTGGCGTTTGGCTTCGACGCGGAGGCCAATATTCTATGGCGCCAGTCCCGGGTACCGGCCCATACGGAGCTGGCCTGGTACCTCAACTGTTTTACGCCGTACCCGATGCTGGCCAATGCGCACTCTTTTAAAGATAAATCGGCACAGCTGGAAGATGTCAATGCGGGGCTGTTTACCTACCCGGTGCTGATGAGCGCCGATATTCTGCTTTACGGAGCCAATTGGGTGCCCGTCGGGAAAGATCAGAAACAACATCTCGAAATCGCGCGGGATATCGCCTCTTCTTTTAACCGCCAGGTAGGGGAGGAACTCCTGGTGATGCCCGAAGCGAGAATCGATGAGCGGATTATGACGATTCCCGGGACTGATGGCCGGAAGATGAGCAAGTCGTACCACAACTACCTGGATATTTTTCTGCCGGAAAATGAGCTGAAGAAATCGGTCAAAAAGATTGTTTCCGATTCAACTCCCCTTGAGGCGCCCAAAAATCCGGACACCGATATCACCTTCCAGTTATTTTCGTTAATTGCCGATGCCGCACAGATTGAGGAGATGCGGGCCAGATACCTGGCCGGTGGCTATGGCTACGGGCATGCCAAGCAGGAGCTGCTGGATATCATCCTTGAGAAATATAAAGAACCGCGGCGTATTTTTGACTATTATATGACAGAAACAGCAGAACTGGAGGCGATTCTGGAGAAGGGCGAAGCGCGGGCCAGAGAAGCAGCAGAGCCGGTATTGTCAAAGGTCAGGAGTAAACTGGGGTACCGGTGATGACCCAGTTCTGGACAGAACTTGCCGGGCTGGATCAGCGACTTTTCCTGCTGCTTAACGGGGCGAATACTCCCGCTACGGATTTCCTGTTCAAGTGGGTGACCAATAAGTATGTTTGGGCGCCGCTGTACCTTTACCTCATTTACGTAGTGGTCAGAAGCTACGGAAAACAGGGATGGGTAATCGTGGTATTGTCGGTCCTTGCGCTGGTTCTGGCTGATCAGCTTGCCTCAGGGGTAATGAAACCCTATTTTGAGCGTTTCAGGCCGTGCCATGATCCTCTTATCGGCTCGCTGGTGCACAATACGGTCGGATGCGGCGGGAAGTTCGGGTTTGCTTCGTCACATGCCGCCACTGCCTTCGCCTTTGTGACTTCCCTTTTTTTAATGGCCGGGCGCAGGCTCCCGGCGATAAAATGGCTGTTTCTGTGGGCTTTTGTTTACGCTTACAGCAGGGTGGCGGTCGGTGTTCATTATCCCGGGGATATCCTGGTTGGCGGGCTGGTAGGCGCGTTAACCGGGATAGTTGTGGCCAGGTTGTATTTCTATTTCGGTAAGTCGTTGGTATAAATTGGAATTAGCATTAACTTTGCGCAAATTTTCCAAATAGGATGGGCTCCATTAATACAGTAAAGATTTTTTCCGGAACGCAGTCTGAGTACTTATCCAAAAAGATTGCCCGTTACTTCGGGAAGGATCTGGGCGGCTATACGCTGAGGAAATTTAGTGACGGTGAATTGTCGCCGAGTTTTGAAGAGTCTATCCGGGGCTGTGACGTTTTTCTGATCCAGTCGACTTTTCCGCCGGCTGACGGGATTATGGAGCTGCTGTTGATGGTAGATGCCGCTAAAAGAGCGTCGGCACACCACGTTACGGCGGTTATCCCTTATTTCGGTTACGCAAGACAGGACCGGAAGGATAAGCCCCGCGTCGCCATCGCCGCTAAGGTAGTGGCCAATCTGCTGTCAGCTTCCGGGGTGGACCGGCTGATCACAATTGATTTGCACGCAGGCCAGATCCAGGGCTTTTTTGACTTTCCGGTGGATCATTTGGAAGGTACCACTGTCTTTGTCCCGCACATTCGTTCACTCGGTCTGAGCGAGCTCCTGATTGCATCGCCGGACGTTGGGGGTGCGGCAAGGGCCCGCAATTTCGCCAAACATTTGAATGTGGATATGGTGCTCTGCGACAAGCATCGCAAGCGTGCCAATGAAATTGCGTCGATGCAGGTAATCGGAGATGTGGAGGGAGCCGATGTGGTGCTGGTGGATGATCTTATTGATACCGGGGGGACGATCTGTAAGGCTGCTGAAATCATTATGGATAAAGGAGCCAGGAGTGTCCGGGCACTGTGTACCCACCCGATTATGTCCGGGAAAGCCTACGATAATATTGAAAAATCTGTTCTTTCTGAGCTGTTTATAACCGATACGATCCCGGTGAAGACGGATTTGGGCGGGAAGATCAGGGTGTTATCGGTAGCGGAGCTTTTCGCCAAGGCGATCGGCCGCATTCGTGATCATGAATCTATTAGTTCCCTGTTTATAACACAAGATTAGTTTTGTTTTTGTTATTTTTAGTTTAAATTTATTGTTGTAATGAAAAAAGTAGAGATTGTAGGGTATAAAAGAGCGGATCTCGGTAAAACAGCAGCCCAAAGGCTTCGCGCCGAGGGCTATGTTCCATCTGTATTGTACGGCGGTGAAAGCCAGTTGCATTTCTATGCACCGGCGATTCTGTTCCGCCCGTTGTTGTTTACACCAGATGTTTACGAAGTAACTTTGAATATCGAAGGCGAAATTCGTTACGGTATTCTTCAGGATACTCAGTACCATCCTGTTAATGACGCCCTGATTCATGCAGATTTCCTTGAAGTGGTTGAAGGTAAAGCTGTAACAGTTGACGTACCTATCAAGCTGACCGGTACTTCTGAAGGGGTGATCAAGGGTGGTAAACTTAACCAGAAATTGCGTAAATTGCGGGTAAAAGGTCTGTCGAATGAAATCCCTGATTATATTGAGCTGGATGTAACTTCGTTGGGACTGGGTAAGTCTCTCAAAGTGGAAGCGATTAAAGCTGGCGGTTTTGAGGTGCTTAGCTCACGTAATATCCCTGTAGTGTCAATTGATATTCCAAGAGCGCTACGTGGTACGCTTCGTGCAGAGTAATTATTTTTCATGGCTAATAGATTCAAACGTGCCGACCTTTGGTCGGCATTTTTGTTGTGTGCCCGGTTTCAGAAAGGGGGCCGTATAACAGGTGGAGTGAGAAGGGAGGGGGACAAACGCATTTCCTGCAGCACGCGCGCGTCATCCCTACCGGAGCGGAGGGGTTCCCCGCTCCCCCGTCATCCCTACCGGAGGGATCTCCCGCTCCATCGTCATCCCGACCGCAGTGGAGGGATCTCCCACTTCCATTACCCAATTCCTTTTAGAGGACTTTTTATAGCAACAGGAGGTCCTTCAGTTCCACTGCGTTTCATTCAGGATGACCATCCGGCAGATGCGCTACCATTGACAACAACAGGTTTGGAGCCGCACCAACCGGAGGGTCATCCCGACCGCAGTGGAGGGATCTCCCACTTCCCGTACCCAATCCCTTTCAGAGGACTTTTTTCTTGCAACAGGAGATCCTTCGACTCCGCTGCGCTCCGCTTCAGGATGACCATCCGGCAGATGCGCTACCATTGACAACACGATGGATGGCGCCGTACCAACCGGAGGGTCATCCCGACCGCAGCGGAGGGATCTCCCCGTCCCAGTACTCAATCCCTTTCAGAGGACTTTTTTCTTGCAACAGGAGATCCTTCGACTCCGCTGCGCTCCGCTTCAGGATGACCATCGGGCAGATGCGCTACCATTGACAACAACAAGTTTGACGCCGCTCCACCCGGTGGGTCATCCCGACCGCAGCGGAGGGATCTCCCGCTCCCTGCACCAAATCCATTTCAACGGGCCTTTTAGTACCAACAGGAGATCCTTCGACTCCGCTGCGCTCCGCTGCAGGATGACCGTCCGGGCGGTAGCCTCCGGCTACCATTGACTTCCATTGACAACATCTATTTGTCATCTCCGCTACAAGGTGTTTTCGCAAAAAAATTCTTTCTCGGTATGACCCGTCCCGTGCGAAACGTCCCGTGACCCGTTCGGAACAAACCATCCGGTGCAGTGTGTTTTCCGGATTCCAGCTATAAAAAAAACGGCCGGTAAACGGCCGTTTTTTTTATAGCTAAAACCTGAATCCAGGTTCAATTTTCGTCCTTGATCAGGTTTTTCTGCTTCAAAATTCTTCCCATGATTTTGAGGTCATGCTCGGAATTGAAAATATGGAAGGGCAGGTATAAAAATTGTCCCCTTGAAATGACCAGCACAAATCCTTCCGGGTCTTTGTAGGCGCTTTGAATCTGCTCCCATTTCATGACGCCGCCCTCCTTCTGGTTGATTTTCATGAAGATCTGGCGCGGATCAATTTCATATTGATATTTTTCGAACATCGGTTTGTATTGCTCCAACTGGGTAATGCCCATAAACTGAATCACCCAGAACAGGATGTAAAGGAGCACCCCGATTACAATCACCACGTAAATCCAGACGTTAGGGTAGGCTTTGGTGAGATTGAGCGCCACGTTTCCAATAATCAGCGCCAGCGGTATCAGTGCCCACTTCATTTGTGCCTGGAACAGGTGTTTCAACGCCAAGCGTGTATACTTCTTCGTCGGAAGGGCATATTTTTTGGTTCTTACCGCTGTCGGATTTGAAGGAACCTGGTAAATAGGTTGATGTTTGTTGACAGGTACTTTAGCCATGTTTTGTGAAAATTTGAAAATAACTGCGGCTCCTTCCCCAACTGCTGCCGAAAACGGAACAGCAGGAATGAATCGCGTTACAAAGTTAGGAAATAAAGGTCGATTCTTCAGAAAAACGCGTAATTTGTGGTGTTGATTTTAAAACTGATCACCACCATTTAGAAGTATCTAGAGAGGGCCTCCCGCGGGCACGCTGACAGTATGGGTTTTTTGTTTCCGACTTTTCTCTGGGGGCTCCTGGCCGTAGCCATACCACTGGCAATTCACTTGTTCAATTTCAGGCGGACCAAACGGGTCTTCTTTACGAACGTCGCCTTCCTCAGGGAGATTGAAACTGAAAAGAAGTCCTTTCGCAGACTTAAACACTTGCTCGTTTTGCTGGCCCGGATGCTGGCGATCGCTGCACTGGCACTTGCTTTTGCACAACCTTACCTGAAAAGAGAAGAAGCCACCGCCGTTTTTAGCGGTAAAACCGGTTTCTACCTCGACAACTCTTTCAGCATGCAGAACGAAAGCAATCACAAACGATTTGTGGACATTGCTACCGGAAGCCTGGACGAGATGATGGCGGCCTATCCGAATTTCTCGGCACTGCAATTGGTTACCAATGATTTTTCTCCCGAAGAGCAGCGTTTGCTGACCGCCTCTGAAATGCAGGACCGGCTTACAACGATTGAGCTGACGCCGACTTCGCGCTCTTTGCAGGAAGTGTATGACCGGCAAAAACGATTGATTAACCGTAGCTCCGCCGATAAACCGGCAGAACTTTACTGGATCAGTGACTTTCAGAAAAGTACCGTCGGGGACCTGGCGAAACTCAGCGTCGACAGCGCTGACCAGGTTAACCTTATCCCGGTGCAGGCTGGAGGCGACCGGAATGTTTTTGTTGATTCGGTTTGGCTGCAAGTGCCTTTTATGCGGCAGCAGCAGAAGAATATACTTTATGTAAAGGTGAGGAATTCCGGGAACGAAGCGGTCGAAAGCCTCCCTGTCCGCCTGATTCTCAACGATAGCCAGGTCTCGGCTTCCTCGGTAGATATCTCCGCTCAAAGTACGGAGACGCTGGGGTTTGACTTCAACCTGTCGTCTTCCGGGAGCATAAGGGGAATGATTACGTTTGATGATGTCCCCGTAACGTTTGATAACCAGTTCTATTTCGTACTAAACGCTTCACCGCTGATACGTGTTCTCCACGTATCGGAAGGCCCGGGGAGCGCAGCTGCTTCCGTGAACCGGGTTTTCGGGAATACGGAACTTTTCCTGGTTCAACAGGAAAATGCGTACAACCTCGATGTCGGCCGTATGTCCGATTCCGACCTGATTGTTTTGAATGAAGTGAAGCAGCCTTCGGCCGCATTGACCGGTGCATTGAAAAGTTTTGTCGGGAAAGGCGGCAGTGTGCTCGTGGTACCACCGGTTAATGCCGACGAACCGGCTTATTTATCTTTTGTAAGCCAGTTGGGTGTCCCGGGGCTGAAACCGGAGAAGGGTAGGGCAATCCCATTGCGCGAGCCTGATAGCAGCGAGCCTTTTTTCGCCGACGTTTTTGAAACCCGGGTGAATGCCGCCGAGCGGGTAAATATGCCGGTCGTTACGCCGGTGCTGCAATGGTCGGGCGCAGGACAAACGATCCTGGCACAGCGTGACGGGCGGCCTTTCCTGGGCCGGGTTACATCCGGGGCCGGCAAATTGTACCTTATGGCTGCGCCGCTGGACGCTGAAAACGGCAACTTTGCAGCGCATGCTTTGTTTGTTCCTACCATGTACAAAATAGCCGCGGGCAGCGTGCGGCAACAAAAAACCTCCTACCATTTCGGTGACCGGGCGATTGAGCTGGACGTGCCGGCGGCGCGTCCGAATTCGGTTTACAAACTGAAGCAGGGACAGAATGAATTCATCCCGGTTCAACGCCTCAACGGGAAGCAGCTTGTGCTGGAGATACCCCAGAAGGCAGATTTGCCTGGACAGGCGCTCACACCGGGCTACTTCGAGCTCATAGCCGACGGGAAAACCGAACAGGTGCTGGCATTTAACCCGGACAGGCCGGAGTCCGAACTGGCGGCCTATTCTCCGGCCGAGCTTCGGGGAGTGCTCTCCGGCCGGGAAAATATTACGGTATTCGACACCATTGACGATACGGCTTTCCGCACCAAATTTGACCGGCAGGCGGCGGGCGCGCGCCTCTGGAAATATTTTTTATACGCCGCGCTCTTTTTTTTACTCGCCGAGGTGCTCCTTGTGCGGTTGGTAAAGGAATAATCCAATTATATTTGAGCAAAAAATAGGGCGATATCCAACCGGCTTGTGCGGTGGCTTCCCCGACAATCCAGATACGCGCTTCCCGGTCAGCCGGCCAGGCCGGTACAACGGCGAAGCGTAAATAAAAAAAGTGACAATGACAGCGAAGAAAGAAAAGAACATCGAATTTCTTTACCAGTATCTCAACAATGCGTCGCCGACGGGCTTCGAATCCTCCGGTCAGCAGATCTGGCTGGACTACATAAAGCCATATGTAGACGACACCATCGTCGATACCTACGGTACCGCCGTGGGCGTGATTAACCCCGACCAGAGTTTCAAAGTAGTGATAGAGGCGCATTCGGATGAAATCTCGTGGTTTGTTAATTACATTTCAGAAGACGGGTATATCCATGTGCGCCGCAACGGTGGCTCGGATGCAGCCATTGCGCCTTCCATGCGCGTGAACCTGCATACCGCTAAAGGGCCGGTCCCCGGTGTGTTTGGCTGGCCGGCTATTCACGTACGGGACATCGCGAAAGACCAGGTTCCCAAAGTGCACGACTTGTTTATCGACGTAGGCGCGTCAAAAAAAGACGAAGTACTGGCCATGGGTATTCATGTAGGTACCGTGGCGACGTTTGCCGACGGGTTGACCGAATTGAATGACCGCTATTACGTAGGACGTGCGCTTGACAACCGGATCGGAGGGTACATGATCGCGGAAGTGGCGCGGCGGCTGAAACAGGAGAAAAAGAAGCTGCCTTATACCCTTTACGTGGTGAATGCGGTGCAGGAGGAAATCGGTCTCCGCGGAGCGGAAATGATTGTCCGAAGGCTGAAGCCCGACGTGGCGATTGTAACGGACGTAACCCATGATACGCAGTCGCCGATGTACAATAAGAAGGAGCAGGGTGACCTGAGGTGTGGCAACGGACCGGTAATCTGCTACGGTCCCGCAGTTCAGAACAATCTCCGGGAATTGCTGATCCAGGTTGCAGAAGAAAAGAAAATTGCCTTTCAGCGCCAGGCGGTAAGCCGGTCTACCGGTACGGATACTGATTCTTTTGCCTATGCTACTGAAGGCGTGGCGTCGGCGTTGATTTCGCTGCCGTTAAAATACATGCATACCACCGTTGAAACGGTGCATAAGGAGGATGTCGCCAATGTAATCGACCTGATTTACGAAGCCTTGCTTTCGCTCAAAGGAAATGAGGATTTCAGGTATATTAAGTAGCCGGCCCTGGTTGTTAGAATCAAAAGTGACAGTTTAAGCGTTTCCTTTTATAGGTCATAAGGATATGCCGATTATTTCAGCATCCTCAATTGTAGATGCCTGCGCAGGTAAAACTCCGCAGCGCGTGGTTTCATTGTGCCCGGGCATTACCGAGCTCCTTTTTGATATCGGTATGAAAGAGCGGGTTGCGGGAGTTTCCAAACAATGCCGGTTTCCCGAGGTCCGGGTAAAGGACGCAGCCCGTGTGGGAAGCAACAGGCGGCCCGATTTGAAGCAAATCCAGGAACTGGAGCCTGATCTTGTGGTGGTCGACAGCCGCGAAACAGATACCGCCGTGGTGAGTCTTTTGAAAGAAGAATACCTGGTATGGGATTCCAACGTCACCACGGTATTGGGGGCTATTGCCGAAATCAGGGCGCTCGGAGCCCTGGTGGACAAGGTTCCGAATGCTGAATGGATTGCCGAAAAGATAGAAACGCGTTTTGCCGAATTTCAGGCATCGTTTCAACTGCCTTCCAAACCGGTTACTGCGGTTATGCTAGCCAACTACAAGCCGTGGACGGCCTTCGGAAGCGATACGATTTCGACGGAGCTGCTCGGTTTGATCGGTGTGCAGAATGCATGGGGCATGGAACCGGGTGTATTCCCGGTCGAGCAGCGAAAAATTCCCGGTGCGGCGATCGTGCTCCTGGCCGAGGGGCCGTACAGTTTCCACAAGCGCCATGTTCCGGTAGTGGCCAGGAAGTTCCCGGATGCGTCCGCGCTGCTCGTACGCGAAGACCTTGTGACATGGCAGGGAAGCCGGCTGTTGAGAACGCCGCAGTACCTGACGGAACTGGCAGGTTTGCTTAACCGGTAAGCTATAGCGGCAGCTTTTCCCGGTAACCGCCGGGAAAAGCTGCCCATTTAATTAACAGGACATTTTTTGTACCCGCCTTTCGTGGCGCCCGCCTTCAAAATCGGTTTGCAGAAACAGGTCCAGGCTCCTGATCGCTGTTTCAAGCTGAATAAAACGCACCGGAAGACAGATGACATTGGCGTCATTGTGCTGCCGCGCCAGCGGCGCAAGCTCTTCGGACCAAACCAGCGCGGCTCTTACGCCCTGGTGCTTGTTAGCAGTCATGCAAACGCCCTGACCGCTGCCGCATAACAACACACCTTTATCGGCCTGGCCGCTTTCCACTGCCAGCGCAACGGGATGGGCAAAGTCAGCGTAGTCCGTCGACTGGTCTGTATAGGTGCCGAAGTCAGTTACCTCGTAACCATGGTCGGTCAGCCAGTTGATTAGCGGTTGTTTGTATTGGAATCCCGCATGATCGCCGCCTATCGCAATTTTCTTTGCCATCTTATTTGAATTTTACTGTTCTTAACTATATTAGGTAAAGGGATAACAATTATTTTTTGTTTTATTGCCACTTGAACACAAAGTTACGCTATTTAGCCGACGACGTCTAAATAGTGCTATTCCCAAATTGTATTATTAATCGCAGGCTATGGATAAGAAAGATAACGGAAATGCAGGGACGATGGATTTGTCACTTCTGAACATGGGAAATCCGGAGGATGAACAGAGAATCAGAAACGCATTTGCCGACCGGAACTGGAGTGAAATAAAAAGCTCGGACTCATGGGTGGTATTCCGCGTGATGTCGGAATTTGTTGATGGGTTTGATAAACTGGCCAAAATAGGACCTTGTGTAAGCATTTTTGGTTCCGCCCGCACAAAATCAGACCACCAGTATTATAAAATAGCAGAGGAAATTGCCGCGCAGCTGGTCCGGAAAGGGTACGGTGTAATTACCGGCGGCGGCCCCGGTATTATGGAGGCCGGTAACAAAGGGGCGCACAGCGAAGGCGGAAAGTCGGTCGGTCTCAATATCAAGCTGCCCTTCGAGCAGCACGACAACCCGTACATTGACCGGGACAAGTCTATCGATTTTGATTTTTTCTTCGTCCGGAAAGTGATGTTCGTCAAATACTCCCAGGGCTTCATTGTGTTGCCCGGTGGCTTTGGAACGCTGGATGAATTGTTCGAGGCCCTTACACTCATCCAGACCCGGAAAATTGCACGCTTTCCGCTTGTATTGGTCGGGAAGTCGTATTGGACGGGGCTCGTGGACTGGTTGTACCAAACCATGGAAGTGAAGGAACAGAACATCAGTCCCGGGGATATCAAACTGATGAGTATAGTAGATACCGCTGATGAAGCTGTTGATGTGATCGAAAAATTTTATTCGAAGTATCTTTTGAAACCGAACTTCTGATGACTTCCGGCTAATACCCTCCTGCTTCATCCCCAGGCTGACTTTTCAGGCTCACCGCTGAATTTTCGCCGTTCAACCTCCAAATCGTATGAAAAAAGAGTCTCATATTCGTCTGAAAACTGCCAGGCTCTTTTTGGTGTGTTGTCTGGTATCCCACATCCTGACAGCGCAGGAGCAGAGGTTTACGCGGGAGGATTCGGTGCGTGGGAGCATTACCCACGAACGGGAATGGTGGGATCTGCTTTTCTACCACCTGAAGGTCAAGGTAGATCCTGATTCGCAAAGCTTTAGCGGGAGCAACCTGGTACGCTATCGGGTACTCCAACCTTCGCGGCGGCTTCAGATTGATCTGCAGGCCCCGCTCCGGCTTACCAAAGTTACCCAGGACGGCAATACGCTGTCATTTGATCGGGATGGAAATGCGTGGTTTATTAACCTGGTAAAACCGCAGCGGGAAGGGCAGGTTGAAGAGCTGCTGGTTTACTACGAGGGCCAGCCCAAGGTGGCGGTGCGACCACCATGGGACGGAGGTGTGCAGTGGGCAAAAGACCAGTCGGGTAAACCGTTCATTGCCACCGCCTGCCAGGGGATCGGCGCCAGCGTTTGGTGGCCCTGTAAAGATCATATGTACGACGAACCCGACAGCATGCGTATCAGTGTCAATGTGCCGGCCGGGCTTTCCGATGTCTCCAATGGCCGGTTGGCAGGTATAGACAGCCTGGCGGACGGAAGCAGGACCTTTCATTGGGTGGTTCGCAACCCGATCAACAACTACGGTGTAAACCTGAACATTGCCGGCTACACGGGCTGGAAGGAAACCTATGAAGGCGAGAAGGGGAGACTTGACCTGAGTTATTACGTGCTTCCGGCCAATGAAGGGAAGGCGAGAGTACATTTCAGGCAGGTGCCGATGATGCTGAAGGCGTTCGAATACTGGTTTGGCCCTTATCCCTTTTATGAGGACGGTTTCAAGCTGGTCGAAGTGCCTTACCTGGGAATGGAGCACCAGAGCTCGGTTACCTACGGGAACCGTTATGCCAATGGCTACCTGGGACGGGACCTCTCACAGACCGGCTGGGGACTGAAGTTTGATTTTATTATCATTCACGAGAGCGGGCACGAATGGTTTGCCAATAATATTACCTACCGTGATATAGCAGACATGTGGATTCATGAGAGCTTTACTACCTATTCGGAATCACTTTTCCTTGAATATCATTACGGGAAACGGGCCGCAGATGAGTACATGATCGGGAGCCGGAACCTGGTTCAGAATGAGGCCCGGATTATGGGTATTTTCGGTGTAAACCACCGGGGATCCGGCGACATGTATGCGAAGGGGGCCAATATGCTGCACACCATTCGCCAGGTAGTCAATGACGACGACCGGTGGAGAAAGATCCTGCGCGGTCTTAATACCGATTTCTATCATTCCACAGTAGACGGAAGCCAGGTAATCGACTATATCAACCGCAATGCCGGCCGGGATTTTACTCCGGTATTCAGACAATACCTTGAGGACATAAGGATTCCCCAGCTTCAATATGTGTTTAAAAACGGAACCCTGCACTACCGGTGGAGCCAGGTAATGCAGGGTTTCGACTTGCCTTTGCGGGTACAGTTCGGCGACGGGTCCGAAGCCTGGCTGCAGCCGGAGGCAGGAAAATGGAAAACAATCAGAACCAGGCAGAAGACGCTCTCGGTAGATCCGAATTTCTATGTGACGGCAAAGCAACTGCCCTCTCTTTCTGATTGACCGTTTTTTCAGGCCCACGCATTCCGGATCAACCGGAGCCAGTTGCCGTGCATGACGTTTTTGATGTCGGCTTCCGAATAGCCGCGCTTTGATAAAAGGTCCGGCAATCGCTGTAAGTCGGCTATCGTTTCTAGGTCATAAGGAGATTGTTCTTTCCCGAACATCCCGTCCAGGTCGCTTCCGATGGCAATGTGGTTGGCATTGCCCGCGATCTGGCAAATGTGGTCATAATGATTGATAATGACCTCCAACGGCGCACCGTGTTTGAAGGGGTCGGATACGCCCCGAACCCAGTTGGGGACCATCATCCACACATCCAGCGAGCCCCCTATCACGGCGCCGCGTTCGATAAGCTGCCTGATTTGGTCGTCGGTTAGCTGGCGTTGGTGGTTCACCAAGGCCCGGCAGTTGTGGTGACTCGCCCAGACGGGGCCTTTATATATGGAAAGCGCCTGCGAAAAGCTTTCATCGGTAAGGTGCGTAACGTCCAGAATAATGCCCAGACGGTCCATTTCTTTAAGCAAATCAATGCCCGAAGGATGAAGCGGACCGGTCATACCAGTGCCGTCGGCATAGCGACCGGGGCCGTAGTGGGCGGGACCGAGCGCCCTTAAACCTGACTCATAGGCCTTCTCAAGATAGGAAAGCCGGACCAGGGAGTCGGCGCCTTCCAGGCTCAGGATAAAGCCCACCGGCTTGGTTTTGTCGGGAATAGCGGTGTTTTCCCACAATTCGATATGTGCATCCAGCTCAGCACGATTGGTAATCTGCGCCATTTGGCCTTCAGCGACCATGGCACGGTACCAGGCGAGCTGCCCCTGGCTCTGCGCCCAGGCCTGCTCCGGGGAATGCCAGCCCGGCAGGGAGCTTCCTTTCGCTACAAAACGGGCAATCTGTGTAGCTACCACCAGCCCGATTTTACCTTCGCGCAGGGCGGGCAACGAAACAACACCTTTTGCGCGATCAAGTTTGTCGGTCATTCCTTCCTCCCGGCTCCTGATTTCAGAGACCGATTGAGTGAAATCACGGTTCCATTCAAGGGCATTCATGGCAATGTCCAGGTGCGCATCAATAGCAAGCATAAAATAAAAAAGTTAGGGGTTATGAGAGTAAAGCGATAAAACCTTTCTTCCATGAAGGGTGAAAACCAGAAAAGGGGCTGCCCATTTCCAGACAACCCCTTCCCGCATCTAATTCCGATATATGTATTGCTTAAGCAAGTTTCACATTCACGGCATTGAGACCTTTGCGACCCTCTTGCAAATCAAAAGTAACTGCGTCGTTCTCACGTATTTCGTCTACCAGACCAGATACATGCACGAAGTAATCTTGTCCTGATTGGGTATCCTTAATGAAGCCATAACCTTTGGTTTCGTTAAAGAATTTTACTGTTCCTTGATTCATTTGGATTTTTTGAAAAATGATATTTTGCCACAAAGTTAACGTAATTTATTGATTGGCAAATATTTTTTCAATCGTGAAGACAATTTCCTGAATTCGGGCTTTCTGCCTACTTTTGGATCTTAGTTACTAATGATCAATGAAAGAACAGATATTAATTATAGACTTTGGGTCGCAATACACCCAGTTGATCGCGCGTCGGGTAAGGGAACTTGACGTTTATTGCGAGATACATCCTTTCAACCATTTGCCTGAAATTGATGCTTCTGTCAAGGGGATTATTCTTTCGGGGAGCCCCTGCTCGGTACGCGACCAGGATTCTCCCAGGCTGGACCTCGGGCAGTACCGTGGCCAGGTGCCGGTGCTCGGCGTGTGTTATGGGGCGCAGCTCCTGGCTCATGTGTCGGGCGGCGATGTACTGCCCGCTGCCCATCGGGAGTACGGCAGGGCGGTTATCCAGGTAGGTGATGAGGATTCGTCTCTTTTTGCGGGCATTTCTTCCGGGTCTCAGGTCTGGATGTCGCACGGAGATACCATTGTCCGGATTCCCGACAACTTTAATATTCTGGCTTCTACAGAGTCAGTGGAGGTGGCTGCCTTTAAAATTAACGAGGAGCTCACCTACGGTATACAATTTCATCCCGAGGTAACACATTCGGAAGACGGCAAAAAGCTGCTTTACAACTTTGTTGTCAATATATGCGGGTGCAGCCAGTCGTGGACGTCCGAGTCATTTGTAGACAGCACCATCCGCGACCTGAAATTCAGGTTGGGTAACGATAAGGTGGTGATGGCTTTGTCAGGCGGCGTTGATTCCACCGTAGCCGCAACGCTGATCCACCGGGCAATCGGCGATAATCTCTACTGTATTTTCGTAGACAACGGGCTGCTCAGGAAAAATGAATTTGAATCGGTACTTGCGTCCTATGAAAACATGGGGCTCAACATCAAGGGGGTTGATGCGAAAGAGCAGTTTTATACCGCTTTGAAGGGGCTTACCGATCCCGAAGCGAAGCGTAAAGCGATTGGAAAAACCTTTATCGATGTTTTTGATCACGAAGCGCACCTTCTTTCTGACGTGAAGTGGTTGGGACAGGGTACCATTTATCCGGATGTCATCGAGTCGGTTTCTGTGAAAGGTCCGTCGGCAACCATCAAGTCGCATCACAATGTGGGCGGGCTTCCAGATTTCATGAAACTGAAAGTTGTAGAACCGCTCAATACGCTGTTTAAGGACGAGGTCCGGGCGGTGGGCAGTGTTTTGGGAATTTCGCCGAATATCCTCAAGCGGCATCCGTTCCCCGGACCGGGGCTGGCGATCCGTATTCTTGGCGAGGTAACCGCCCAGAAGGTAGCGGTTCTTCAGCAGGTAGACGACCTGTTTATCGGCGGCTTGCGGCGGGATAACCTATACGAGGAAGTATGGCAGGCAGGAGCGATGTTGCTGCCCGTTCAGAGCGTAGGTGTAATGGGAGATGAAAGGACTTATGAAAACGTGGTCGCTTTGCGAGCAGTAACGTCCATAGACGGTATGACAGCCGATTGGGCCCATTTACCCTATTCTTTTCTTGCGGATGTCTCCAATGAGATCATTAACAAAGTAAGGGGGGTTAACCGGGTGGTTTACGACATCTCTTCCAAACCGCCGGCTACCATCGAATGGGAGTAACCGGTATTGGAAGGCAAAGCCTTTGCGTATAAAAGCCACGAATTCACTAATTACTTATTTATTCGTGAATTCGTGGCCATTTTTATGAAGCAGTGGAAACTTCGCCGGCCGCTCCTTCCGGTGAGCTGCCCGGTCTGTTGCCGGGCTTCTTCCTCTTCTTATTTGAATACCTGCGCTTCCGCGGAACCTCTGCCCGTTGTTCCTCCCGCATGTGCATGCGCTCCTCTTTCAATTCCTTTTCCGGTTCGCCCAGCAGGTAGCCGTAAGGCTCAAGCGCCGGGTTTGAATCCAGTATGACCTTAATAATGGCTGTGAGCGGAAGCGCCAGGATAAGTCCCGGCAACCCCCAGAGCTTGCCGCCGAGCAAAAGCATTACGATTGCCGAGAGCGGGTTGATGCTGACCTTTGAGCCGACAATATTGGGCGTAATGAAATTCCCTTCCAGAAACTGAACGACGGACATCACCCCGATCACGCCCAGCGAAACCCACGGCGAATCCATGGTAACCAGGCTATAGACTGCAGGCAGCAGGGAGCCGATGAAAATACCGATGTAGGGGATAAGAATGAGAAATGCTGCGAGGAAGCCAAAGAAAATCGCATAGTCAACACCGAGAATCCACAATCCTATGGTGTTGAGTACGCCGACTATGCCAATGACCAGGACCAGGCCGGACATATAGCTCTGAATAACTTCGTAAATGCGGTCTAATATTTTATCAAGCCGGGTGTTGGAAACGCTGCTAAAAGCCTTGTATATAAATTGCCTGAAAAAGTCGCGGTAGAGGAGAAAGAAAAAAACATAAAGAGGAACCAGCACGGCGGTACCGATAAGTCCGCCGAATGAAACCACTGTTTGGGCCATCATGTCGCGGCTTTCACCGAGGAGATTCATCAGGTACTTTTTTCCTTCACTGACCTGTTGTGTCCGGCTCACTGCAAAATTCTGCTCAATCCATGCAATAGTGGATTCAAGAAAAGCTTCTGCTTTGGCAGAAAAGGTGGGGATTGCGTCACCGAAAGAAGAAACCTGAAGAACAACCAGGTAGACCAGCCCGGCCAGCACCACGAAAAACAGGATGATGCTCAGGATCGTGGCAATTACACGCGGGATGCCCCACTTTTCGAACCGGAGGCATAGCGGGTGGAGCAATATCGAAAATAACGCGGAGAACAGAAGCGACAGAAGCGGATCACTAAGGACGCTCAGGATGTATACGAATGCAACCAAGCCAACCAGAACGGAAGCGAATTTCAGGTAATAGGGGGTATTTCTGTAGGAGTCCGGATTAAATCCGCCCTGGTTTGGGTTCATGATGGGGGTGATTTTTGTTGGTGGATTACTTCGAAAGTGCTTTTTTATCTAAGGATCCTGATAGCGAAGGTTATCAATTCCGACAAATTTCGTCTAAAGTATACAAATGACAAAATAGGAAATAAATGCGAAATGTCCTTATGCTTGTATGAGACCCTGCGGTATAAGACGGTTGTGGGTTATAATTGAAAGTCAGGTTATTGAAGTCTTCTTCCGGTGCCGGAGGATTGCCTCCCGGGGTTGTCCCGGTACCGGCCGTCTGAGTAAAATGCGCAAGGTGCGCCCGGATAATAAGCGCTAGGATCCTCAAACAAATTCCGATTAATAAAAAAGCTGCCGCGACTCTAAACCGGTCGTAGCAGCTTTGTAAAAACATATTGTGCAATGAAAGTGGCCTTTGGGGCTATTTCCGGTACCGGTCCCTGGTATTACCTCAAATCGTTTGAACCTGGCCTGGCCCCGACCTGTATTTAATTCCGACCGTTACCGATCTTTAAGCACCAGCATTTTTACCCATCTTTTATCTTTTTTGAATGAAAGCCCATATTTAGCCAACTCATTTCTCACACAATTTTCGTCCCACGGTGTATTGGAGACCAGGCCATTCAGGCGACTGTAGCCGGCGCAATCGTTAAAAAATATTTCAATATCGACGGGATCTGTAATCCCGGTTTCATCTAATATGGGTGGGCATCCTAACCAGGACAAGTGCTTTCCTACAAACTCGCTGAGAGTTCCTCCATGTGAGGCAATAGATTCATTGCCGATCCGCCAGCTTTTTTGTAAGGTTTTTGATTTCAAAGTTTCTCTGGCTTTTTGGACATCCTCTGCGACCAGTACCAAACATTCGGTTTGCCGTAGCTCGACACTGCCTTTGAAGGGAAAGAAGCGGTTAAGATCTTCCAGGACATATTCCAGGAAAAGGCTATCAGGAACGGGGTGTTCCAGCATCAGATCATAGCTGAAGCTATTGTCTTTTCGGAATGCATATTTGTCGTTCCATTCCAGGAAGGGAAACTCTGTTGGTAAGAAAGGGTAGGGGGAAAGATCCGGATCTGCATAGCGTTGCCTGACGTATTCATCCTTTATTTCCACGCTGATACGATAAGGGTTGGGCGAACCGACTGAGCCTTCGGTTAGCGCCATAAAGGCCGCGTAGTACATTTGGACAGGCCCCTGGTTGGAAATGTACACGTGATTTTTCTGACCTACATTACTTTTTCCATCCCAGCACTTGAACGAGATAGAAGAGCCGTTGGCAGCGTTGTATTTCAGAAGCGCCGAGCGGTACAGCGGCTTGATCTCCTCAGGATCCAATCCTCCCAATGGCTTACTCTTATCCCAGCGTAAATTGTCTTGCTTTCTGGTCAGTTCTACCTCTTTTTCTGAAAGTACCCGGGAAATAATCGACTCGTTGACCTGGTCTCCCCCGGTGATTGCCTTGACTACGCCCCTGGGGTCTACCCAAACCACGTGAGGTATCTCCGCATGCGGGAAGCGCCTGTTGAGCGCGGTGTCTTCCACGATGAAATTCAGGGACTCCAGGCTGTCCATACGTAACCGGCTAAGAGTTTTGTGCACCAGCGGCCAGGAGCTGCCGGTAACCGGGATGAACTTTACGGTGTCGGCAAAACGGCGCTGAAGGCTATCCAGCTTGGGTAAAGAGGCAATACAAGCCGCGCAATACGTCTCCCAGAAATCGAGCAGTATCCAGGAGCCGGTGGCCGGAGGCCGGGATTGCTGCCCGTTGCGGACGGTTTTGGCCTGCAGTAAATAAGAAGGATCCAGGGATTGCCCGATTTGTATACCGTAATCCGGCTTTATGGGTGCTTGTCCGTAAGCACCTAGAACGAAACCGACAAGGGCCGGTACCAAACAACTCTTTCTCCAGAAAAGACTAATAACCTTCATTCTGTTCTAAAAAGGGATTGTTCTGTAATTGAGAGAAAGGGATAGGCCACACCCAGCTGGGCCGGGAAGCAAGTTCTGTCATTGGAGGTAGCAGCACTTTGTGCCGGGTGTTAAAACGTTTGATGGTCAGCCAACGATCGCCCCATTCAGTAAATAGCTCCCGGAAACGTTCGCCGGCGAGGGTATCCAGGGGGCTTGCTATGTCCAGATCGGGAAGAGGGCTAACCCCGGCCCTTTGCCTTATAGCGTTTATGTCGGCGGCAGCGCCGGTAATATTTCCCGACATCGCGCGGGCCTCGGCCCGGATCAGGTACTGTTCGCCCAAGCGAAGCACTACCGGGTACTCGTTCAAGGGGGAGCCTCCAAAACGGACCCTGTATTTAAAAGGGAAGTAGAAGGTGCCCCTGGTATTGGTACGGACCTGGGTCCATTTCTCTCTGGCGTCGCCAGGCTCAAAACTGTTGAGCAGAGGTTCCGCGACCGGATACCGGGGTGTAGCCGTGCCATTGGGAATAAACATGTACCCCAGAACAGTGTTGTAAAGCGGAGAGACTGTCATCAGTTGCCAGATCGTTTCCTGGCTTTCTTTAAGGAACACACGATCAATTGGTTCCAGCTGGTAAAGTTTGTGTTCTATTACCGCGGTCGCATTGGCTTCTGCATTTTGCCAATCCCCGAGCTGAAGCTGGACCCTGGCCAGGAGGGCCATTGCTGTATATTTATTGGGGCGGCACCTTTCTGCTGAAACATATTGCTCCGGTAAAAGCGCAACCGCCTTTTTCAGGTCTTCGATAATGGCAGCGTTTATTTCTTCTGCCGGCGTTTTTGGAAGCAGCATATTGGACTGGTAAGCAGTACTGGTTACCAGCGGCACTGCGCCCCATAAATTGGTCAGGTAGAAATAGCAGAACCCCCTTATCAACCGGGCTTCTCCTTCCAGCTGGGAAGCCGTTGCAGAGGTCACGTTAACCGGCTGAGTCAGGCCTTCAAGAAGCGCATTGGCGTAGTAGATGAATTTGTAGAAATCACTCCAGGAACGTGAGACATAACTGTTTGCGGCCAATAGCTGCCGATTGGAGAACTGAAGATAGTTGTCATCATTTCCTGTATAGTCCAGTTCTCCGGCGTAAAGGCCCCCGGCAATCTGGATCACGCTGCCGAGTGTGGAACCTTCTGCAACCATACTGCTGTAAATGCCCGATACAACCGCCGTGGCACTACGGTCGTCGATCAGCACTTGTTTTTGGGTGAGCTCATTCACCGGTCCGGGAATGTCTACAAAGTCGGCACATGAACAGACTGCCAGTGCACAAGGGATAAGCAAATTTGTTTTGATTCGAAACATCGCTAAGGTAGGTCTGTATGAAAACTAGAATTTCAGTTGGATCCCGGCCGTGACCATTCTCATCGGGGGGAGGAAACCCAGGTAGGTCACTTCCGGATCATTGCCTTCGTAATTGGTGATCGTGAAGAGATTCTGGCACCTGAGTTGTGTTTTGAAGGTTTTTGTTTTTCCTGGTTTTCCTATAGCGGGGAAGGTATAGGAAACTGACAGATTGCCCAATCGCAGCATGTGCATCAGCGTATAGGCACCGTCCGAGTTTGTGAAATAAGTCCCGTACGCCCTGGAGGCATCCGTAGACCCCGTGGTAAACTTCTGGATGTCAGTTTGATCTCCAGCCTTCTGCCAGCGGTTCAAAAGAGTCACCGGCATGTTATATCCTCTGAGTCCGGGTGCTGCCGGGAGACTGTACAGGTAGTTGTGTACCCATCCTCTCGAAAAGCGAAAGAAAAGGTCCATTTCCCAGCGGCGCCATTTTAGATTCTGGCTTAAGCCTCCGTAGTATTTTGGTGTCAGATCGACAATAGCCGACCGGTCGGCGTCCATGTCAACCTGCCAGATGCCTGTCTGTGGGTCTACGCCTGTGTAGTGGTATACCTTCCTGATTTGAAGGGAATGACCGACCTGGTAACGGGATGCATAGCTTGAATTTTCCAGGTCCGGGAATGCGAGGAGTTTGTTTTTAACAATGCTGAAGTTGAGTGAAGCGCCCCAACTGAAGTCTCCTTTTGACAGGTGGGTTTGCATTTCTATTTCCCATCCCGAATTCAGTACGGTAGCCGGCAAATTGCGGGTAATGCCGGCAAAGCCGGTTTGAGAAGGCAGCGGATAGGTCAGCAGCTGGTTGCCGCTGCGGTTTTGGTATCGGGCCACCGAAACCCGTAGCTTGTCTTTTAGAAAGCCCATTTCAAGGGCCCATTCCAGCTTTTTGTTTGTCTCCCAGCCATATACGGGATTGAAAAGCTTGGTAGGGAGGAGGCCGCTGACCCCTTGATAAGGGTATTGCGTGCTTCCATATGTGTCCAGATATTGATAGTCCCCGATACGGTCATTACCGGTTAACCCGTAGCTGGCCCGCAGTTTACCCGACGAAAGAAAGCGAAGCCCGTTCATCCACTTTTCTTCGCCAAAAAGCCATGCAGCCCCGACGGCGCCAAAATTGGCAAACCGGTTCTCCGGCCCGAACCGGGAGGAGCCATCCCGGCGCCCGGTCAGGTTGAGTACATACCGGTACCTGAATGTATAGTTGATCCGGCCCAGGAGGGAAGCGTACCTGTATTGTGAAGTATTTTGGGTGATGGCGGTTTCAGAGGCTGCAGCAGGGCTTTCCAATAGCGCTTCACTGCTAAAGCCTGATGCTGCTATTGTATTCCGGTTATTTAGGGTTTCCTGAAAAGTAGCCCCGGCCATGACCTCCCATTTGTGATCGGCTTTAGAAAACACATAGGAGGCCTGCGGTTCGAGTATCCAGCCGCTTACCCGGGAAGTCCCAAAGTTCGAGTTCCCGCTTTCGCGCGGAATTTCGTAAGACTCCTTTGGAAACACACTGGTCTCATCCATCTGCATCCTGTTAAAGCCGGCATTTAGTTTCAGGGACAGCCCGTTAACGGGTTTATAAGTCAATACTAAGTTGTTAATCAGGTTGTGGGAGGCGGTACGGTATTTTCGGCGTAGGCTTAGCAGGCCCTCAAGCGCTCCGCCGCCGCCGTCGGAACCGACGGGCATATTGGGCGCGGCGAAGATGGAACCGGTAAGATCCTGGGGAACCGAATTACTTTGATAAAGCGCGTATTGTGATGAAAAATCCAGGCGGATCTTATTGTCTTTGGAAACATGGCCGCTATAAAGCTGTAGTGACATGCGCTGATCGCCGAGTTGGCCGGGGAATACGTTGGTTTCTTTCCGGTAACCGCCTGATAGTCTCATGTAATTTCCGTTGGCTCCGGCCGAGAAAGCCGCGCGGATATCGCCGATAAACGCAGTATTGCCGATCAGGAGTTTTTTCCAGTCAGTATAATGCTCAGGGTTCCAGGTTAATAAATCGGCGGCGTTGGCGGCATTGGGCTGGAGACCATCATTCCGGAAAGCTTCACGCCGCATCTGGAGATATTGTTGGGTATTCATGAGCGTCATGGTATTTAACGTTCTGCCCGCCCCGCCGGAGATCTCAAGGTCAAAGGTGGGCTTGCCCGTTGACGCTCTTTTGGTGGTGATCAGTATTACCCCGTTTGCACCCCGGCTACCATAAATAGCGGTGGCATCGGCATCCTTTAATACTTCGATTGCTTCGATGTCTCCGGGCGCTATATTGACAAAAGGACTTTGCTGACCTGCGGCGCCATTGATCTGCGAAAGGCTGTTCCCGATAAACGGAATGCCGTCTACAATGAAAAGCGGTTCGTTTCCGCTTCCGATGGAATTCAGCCCTCTGATAGAGATCGTGTGGTGGCTACCGGGTAACCCGCTGGCCGGCGTGACTACGAGGCCCGCGACGCGGCCCTGGAGCGCGGTGAGCAGGTTGCCTACCGGCTGGTTGTTGATCTCGGATGCGGTCACTTTTGCAATATTTCCCGTACTCAGCCGCCTGGATGTCTCCCAGTACCCAGTTGACACCGTTACCCCCTCCAGCACATTGGCGTCCTGGCTGAGCACCAGGAGCAGCTCTTTCTTTAACGGGAGTGTTAAAGTGGTGTCTATCGTCCTGTACCCGATAAAAGAAACGCGCAGGTTGGCGGAACTACCGGTAACTGTAAACGAGAACGAGCCGTTTCGGTCGGTAATAGTTCCCTGGTTGCTTCCCCTGACCTGGACAGAGGCGCCGGGCAACGCTTCATTATCAACAGCAGACAATACCCGGCCCTGAACGGTAAGGTTATCCTGTGCCCGCACAAGACTCCCGTACCAGGGTAACGCTAAAAGAAGCGAGATAGCATATACGTAGGCGCATACCTTCCCCCGCGGGCAATAAATGTGTTTCATTGCTTAAATTGATTTTGAGTTGATGAAAGATGCCTGATCAAACCGTATGAAGGTATTGCCCGGATTTTACCCGGGACTCGCTTCATACGGTGGAATGATCAGCTGGTTCATAGAATGATGAATTTAAAGGTTCACTGCTGAGGCTGCCGGAGCCCCATATCAGGCTCCGGGTCAGACCGTAAACAGGATGAGTTAAGTAAATTCAGAACAGCGTAAAAAAAGGAAAAGGGTCAGGTTAACCGTATGCAGTATGCGGGCAATATCCGACCGGTCAGAAATACCTGCGTATTCGGAATAACCGGCTTTGAAAACCCAGGAAAATGTAATAATCGCTAATGCGGGTGACGAATCACCAAACGGAAAATAAGATCGAAATACGGGTTCATCTTGGTTTTGTTTGATTGTCAGGATGAAGATTTACCTTAAAATAAAAGTACAGCAGGCCCCCGGCGAATGTTTGCCTGGAATGAGCGACTTGGTCCGAAAAACAATACGGACATTCAAAGATAGTAAAAAATACTTATACCTGTATAAGTAGACATACTTTTTTTCTGCTCGTTCTTGCAATTAGTATGTCGGATGTAGTAAAAAGCGCGGATATTGAATGGTACGTCATTCAGCGGGTGAAGGAGCTCCGGGAAAAAAAAGGTTTTTCCCAGGAAGCTTTTGCTGACCGCCTGGGCTGCTCATCCGGTTATATCGGGCAAGTTGAAAGTAAAAAGTTCAGGGCTAAGTACAACCTGAAACGCCTCAACGAGATTGCCAGGGTGCTCGACTGCTCCCCAAAAGACTTCCTCCCTGAAGACCCCCTCTAACCGGTAAGACACAATTACCTTCCTGTAAATATTACTTAGGTAAGATGTACTCTCTTTTAGGCGGCTGTCCTGCAGGAGACGGAATTATATGGTTGAATAACATTTCTATCTATTTTACTATATTTGGTTAATACTCAATCATCAACGTTATCTGTTTGCCGGATTTTTACGGGAGAACACCTGATTACAGGACGCCAATGAAACCTTCGTGTTACCTGTTTTTCTTTCTGATCATGGCAGGTGCTGTTTCTTATCCCGCCTCTGCCGTGGATATTTCCGCGACGCTTCCTACGTCCGCCGGTGACCGGAGCTATCTCATTCATGCGCCGGGTACGTATGTCTCCCGCAACTTGCCGGTAGTCTTCGTCCTGCATGGGGACGGCGGAACGGGCGCTCTCATCAAAAGCTATTCCGGATTTGACCATCTTGCCGATAGCGAACAGTTTATGGCCGTTTATCCTACCGCCCAGGGCGGTAGCTGGAGCCGGGCCAAAGGCGATCTGAAAGACATTTATTTTATTGCATCGCTGCTCGATTACCTTTGCCAGGTCTACCAGGTCAATACGGCAAAAGTGTATGTTACGGGGCACTCCGCCGGTGGTTTTATGGCCTACAACCTGGGTATGTCATTACCGGGCAGGATTGCGGCGATTGCGCCGGTGGCAGGTAATATGTATGCCGTCAATGGTTATAACTGGAATGATTTCTTTTCTTCACCGGCTTTCCGGTCGATCCCGGTTTTGCACATACATGGTGACGCAGACGGCACGGTGGCTTATCCGGATCCCAATCATATGCCGGATCCGTGGGGCGAATGGCCGCTCTCTTCCCTGGCTTATTATACCTGCGGGCAAGATACCTACGGTCTTTCGCAGCAGGAGTTAACGCCGTCGGGGTCGGTTAAAAAGTTGGTATTCTGCAATGCCCCGGCCGAACTGAGCCTGGTTCGGATTGTCGGGGGCGGACATGGCTGGCCCGATGTTGCCGATTGGGAAGTAACGGGCGCGATCTGGGATTTCTTTAAAAACCGGGCAACAGATGGTACCGCGCCATGCCAAAGCGAGCTGCTGCAGGCTGCCCATCACAACATCATCGATCCTTGCGGTTATCCCTTTGTACCCCGGGGGGTAAATTATTCTCTCCTTGATGACTGGGATTTCCCGGCTAACCTTGCTGCCGGCGAAAAGTCGGCGCAGATAATTAAAGCCAATCCCAACCTGGTGCGTATCCAGTGGTATGCGGACTACGGCCAGTCCGGCCGGCCCGGCTACAACCTCGCGGACCTCGATGAGGTGATCACCCGTTTTCGCAACGCCGGCATTGTGTCGATGGTCGGACTTTGGGACCTGACCTGCAGTAACGATTATTCCCGCTTCAGCTCGGTTATTACGCCCTGGTGGCAGCGGGCCGATGTACTGGCGCTCATCGAAAAGCACCGGTCCTTCCTGATGATCAACCCTGCCAATGAGTTCGGCAACGTCAGTTGGGCCGGCAATCCTGCTGCGGCCCTGAACACCTGGACTACGCATTACAAAAACGTAGTCACCGCGTTGCGGTCTGCGGGCATCAGGACGCCGATCGTAATCGATGCGCCCGATTGCGGTACCAGCCTGCAGCCGTTGCTGGACCGGGGAAATGAGCTTCAGAACCACGATCCGCTCCATAACCTGGTTTTTTCGGTGCATGGCTATTGGGCGGAAAATTTCTACCAGGATAGTCAGCTGTCCGACTTTGTTCAGCACATCGCCGATGCCAATGTACCCATTATGCTCGGAGAAGTGGCCAATTACCAGAGCGATGCCCAGCCTTGCCAATACGCAATTCATCTCGATCATTTACTGACGCGGGCGCAGGAGAAAAATGTGGGCTGGCTGGCATGGACCTGGTTTAAAGACTATTGCTCCGATCGCCAGATTTCTCCTTCGGGCGAGTTTTCAGGATTATCGGCCTACGGCAACCGGGTGATCAATAACGTGGTTTACGGTCTGAGTACCCATGCAGTAAAAATGAACACGCAATGCCTGGAGGACCCGCTTCCGGTGTCCCTCGCCGCCTTTGACCCGGCGCTTGCCGAAAATCGCCGTTCGGTACGGGTGAGCTGGAAGACCACCGCAGAGCAAAGTTTTTCCCACTTTGTGCTGGAAAGGGGTCGGAACCCGGGAGAGCTGGAACCCGTTGTACGTATTCCGGGAAGGGGGCCTGAAAGCGAAAGTCTCCGGACCTATCGCTGGGTAGATATTGAGCCGGGAACAGGCGTTCTGTATTACAGGCTCAGGATGGTTGACCACGACGGCACGGCCTCTCTTTCGCTGATCCGCTCTGTCACAGTACCTGGAACTCGGCATGACGCTTTTGACGTCGGACCCGTTCCCGCAAGCGATGCGTTCTTTCTGTTGCAGGATCAACGGCGATTCCCGGCCGAAATATCGGTAACCGACGCGCGCGGCATCCTGATCTTCAATAGGATGGTGGGTTCGGCCGGCGAGCCGGTAAACATTGCCGACCTGACGCCGGGTGTTTATTTTGTCCGGGTGAAAGGAATCGCGACAGCCCGCCGGATCATAGTGGTCAGGTAACGATTACCACCCGGAGGGTCATCCTGTAGCGCAGCGCAGCGGAGTCGAAGGATCTCCTGTTACTATAAAAAATCCTCTAAAAGGGATTGGGTGAAGGGAGCGGGAGATCCCTCCACTGCGGTCGGGATGACCCACCGGTTGGAGCGGCTCCAAACCTGTTGTTGTCAATGGTATAATTTGGGAGGCAGCCTGGAAACTGGCCGGGATGTGGAAAACTGCGCGGAATAACCAGCTTGGCTGGTTTATTTGCATTGCGCTGATCAACACCGTCGGGATATAGCCGATCATTTATATTTTAAAGAAGAAACGGGAAGCACGAAGCTAAGAACAGGTGTGTTTTTGTTGCTACTGTATTGATTACCAGCTAGAAAACAAGAGGGGTCGGGCTGGAATCGTAATGATATTATCATTGTGTTAAGACTCCTTATCCGGGATTCATTTATAGGAAATAACCCATAGATTTGCGGCCATTGGTGTGAATAGTAAAAGCATGGAAGCCTTAAAAACACTGCAAAAATCGCATAAGGTTCTGGTTGTAGATGACGAGCCTGACATTATTGAACTTCTTGACTACAACCTCACCCGGGAAGGATATGTAGTTGAAACCGCCGGGAACGGAAAGGAAGCGCTTCTCAAACTTTCGGAAGGGTTTAACCCGGATGTCCTGCTTCTGGATATCATGATGCCGCAGATGGATGGCATTGAGACGGCAAGGAGGATCAGGCAGTTACCGGCCTACAAAAATGTGTACATCCTGTTTCTTACCGCCCGCTCCGAAGAATACTCGGAAATAGCTGCGTTTGAAGTAGGAGCCGACGATTATATCACCAAGCCCATCAAAATCCGGGCGCTGATTAGTCGTATCAATGCTTTGTTCCGGCGTGAAACCCAGAAAACGGAGCAGAAAGGAGAATTAACGATTGCCGACCTGGTTATTAACCCGAAAAATTACTCGGTGGTCCAGGAAGGCAGGTCGATTACTTTGCCCAAGAAAGAATTCGAACTGCTTCTGTATCTTGCCCAGAACCCAGATAAAGTCTGCGGACGTGACGAATTGTTGCAGAAAATCTGGGGTGCAGACATTTATGTACTGGAACGAACAGTCGATGTGCATATCCGGAAACTGCGTGAAAAGCTGGGTGAAGGGTATATCAAAACGCTGAAAGGGGTGGGATATATGTTTAACGCGGTCAAGGACGAGACAAAAAACGTAGCGTTGAGCTAGTTAAACCAGGTGGCCTGTACCGGTTCTGCAAAGATATCCACCAGGAGACCGGTTACTTTTTCCAGGCCGCCGGCCGAACAGGCGGTCATAAGGCGCCGGATCTTGTCGGTAGCGGTCCGGTTGTTTTCGGCAAAGAGCGCGACGAGGTACCGGCCTTCCGGCGTTCGGACGATTTTGTCGGCCTCCAGGAGATCGCCACCTTGCTGAATAATCTCGCCGGACAACCTGGTGTTAGACGCGGCGAAGACCGTGTCCAGGCCCGGCAACCGGAGCACCTCTGAAATTTTTTCTTCCAGGACATCCACTTCTTCGGGTCTGAGCAGACCGGCAAGCACCTGTTTTTTCAGGAATGGGCGCAGCAAGTCGGCAGAGGGAAGCAGGCTCATCATGTGCCGTAATTTGCGGTTCAGTTCCAGCGTAGTATCGGTTTCGCCGGGTTCGAAGAGCGGGTTCCTTTTTATTTGGACATTCGCCGTTTCACCCTTGCCGAATGGGGCAGTCAGGACAACGGCTGCTCCTGGCTCAATGTGCTTGTCGACGCTTTGAGGCCGGGTTCCGTCTGCGAGTATGTATCGAAGCTGCCCGGGGCTCCATACTCCCTTTTCTTCCAGGTAGCTCTGGAGCCAGAAATGCAGGGAAGCCGGTGGTGATGCGGTCGGACTTTTGGGGAGTGTGGGTAAGGCGGCCAGGAGGTACAGGCGCTGAACAGGCCTTGTAAACGCCACATACGTCAGGTTGATGTTTTCGAGCAATACACGGTCTACTTCGTCCAGGTACTGGGCCGCAACCGGTGTTTCTTCCAGGTTTTTGGAGAGCGGGATGGCTACCGTAGCCAGTTTTGACCCGCGGATTGCAGGAGAATCATTTGAGGCGGTAAGTTCGGAGGCTTCCACATGGTCCAGGTTCACCCAGAGGCGTGTTCCCGGTTTGGGAGTGGCTTTCCAGTCGGCATAAGGGAAGATCACGACCGGGTATTCCAACCCTTTTGATTTGTGCACGGTGGTGATCCTGACCGCATTGGTTTCATCTGAGGCCGTAACGGAAAGCGCTTTCCCGGACATTTCCCACCAATTAAGGAAATCGCCCAGGTGGCTTACGCGATTGGCTTCAAAGCGTAGAACTTCATCCAGGAAGCGGAAGACATACTGGTACTCGACCGGGTCCGGGTTCAGTTGCAGCCTGGCAATAATCTGTTCGCAAAGTTCATACAAACCGAGCTGGCCGGGCTCGATCGTGTCGAACCGTATACCGAAGCCGGATAACCAGTTGAAGAACACTTCCGGGTCGCCGGATCGGCTCATAATTGCGATTTTATCCATCTCTGCTCCGCCCGGGGGATTCGGCGAACGAATCTGCAAAAGTGAAAGCGCAGTTTCCAGCTTCAGGCTGACGCTGGCCGGGTTGTGCAGAATCTTCAGAAACGATACGACAAGCGCTACGTACTTTGAGTTGGCGAGAAGAAGGGAATCATCGGAAACGAGCGGGACGCCTGAACTCTGAAGCCATACAGCCAGCTTTGCTGCGTTTTTCTTATAGCGGCAAAGCACCGCGATATCCCGGAAATCGTAGCCTTCGGACACCAGGGACTGAATTTGCGCGATTACCGCCCCAACCTGCGGATCCGGGGCGGTGTTTTCATCTGGTTCGTCACCTGTTGGGATTTCCTCATTGTCATCCGTCTTTCCTCCCTCAAAGAAATCGATCTGGATGTGCCCGCCCGAGGGTGTGGCCGGGCCTGAAGCCTGGCGGAAATGCTCGTCATACACCGCTTTGCCCAGCGCCCGGTCATTGGTGCGCGCCAGGAAGTCGAAAAAATCGTTGTTGAAGGCAGTAATTTCCTGAAAGCTTCGCCTGTTGACGGAAAGTCGGGCAAGGTCCGTCTGGCTGCCGACCAAATGGAGGCGATCCGCCATAAAGGCGCCACTGCCGTCAAACAGCTGTGTAATTTGTGCTGCCTGTCCGCCGGAAAGTTTCAGAAGAAGCTCCATATCACCGCCTCTGAACCTGTATATGGCTTGCTTTACGTCACCGACGATCAGGTTGAAATGTCCGTAAGACAATGCATTTTCAATGAGGGGCAGCAGGTTAGCAAACTGGAGCCTGGAAGTATCCTGGAACTCATCGATCAGGATGTGGTGGTACTTTTCACCCAGTCTTTCAAAAATGAAAGGTACAGGATCATTCGCCACGATTTCGATGATCTTCCGGTTGAATTCGGAAATGTGCACCTGGTTGTTCTGGCGGAGCAACCTGTCGAATTCGCGTTTGATTTCGTTAAGGAGCGAGAGGCTGAAGAGCTGGCCTGCAATTGCCTTGAAAAGCGCAGCGAGACCGCCGTACTCGTCCCGGATGGTTTCTATTTGCCGGTAGGCACCGGTAAGCGCTCCGCAAATGTTCTCAATAGCCAATGCAGCGTGGGTCGAAACCTTCCCGGCGCTCCATTTCTCCTCTTCGATGGTTTTTGTAACGTACGAATTCGGCGCTTCCCAGACCTTGGTATTGCCTGCCTGGGCGCGCGCGCTAAAATAACCGTAGATGCCGCGGGCTGACTGGAAAAAGTCGGAAGGCGATAACCCTGCGCTTTCGATGGATTGAAACGCATCGTTCGCCAATCCGGTGATGAGTGATTCTTTTTCCTTGAGAAACGTGAGCAATTGCTGCCTTATTTGCTGCCAGTCCGTTAAGGTCAAATCGCTTACCCGGGACATTGACAGGTAGCTCTGTTCATTGAGCAAATCGCCTGCTGCGTTCAGCATGTGCCGGGGCAGCGCTCCCCAGGCGCCTTCCGCCCGCGCATGCTCCAGGTAGTATTTTTCGACCACTTCCGACAGCGTTTCCTCACCTGTAAGGCCTATCCTGGCGAGTACACGGTCAATAGCTTCAGTCAGGAAATCGCTATCCAGTCGTGTTTCAAATCCGAAAGGCAGCCCCAGCTCGTCGGTGAAGGAGCCTACCAGCCTCGACGTAAAACTGTCAATGGTCATCACCGAAAAATCGGCATAGCCGTGGAGGATACGGGTAAAAATCCGCGCGGCTCTCCGGCCGATTTCGTCGGTTTTTTCCTGTAGCAAGACAGTATTTCCGGCAGACTCCGGATAGAGCTCCTTTGCGATATCCAGGAGCATCGGATGCTTCGGATTATCTGCAAACAGGCGCAGCATCAGGAGGATACGTTCTTTCATTTCCTGGGCCGCTGCATTCGTAAACGTGACGGCCAGGATATGGCGGTAGTAGGAGTCGTTGGTCTCGTTTAAAGCGAGCTTGATGTACTCTTTTGTGAGCGTATAGGTTTTGCCGGAGCCTGCCGAGGAACTGTAGATTTTGAACATTTTGATGAACGGTTCTCTCGTAACTCCGTCATTTCGACCGGAGTGAAACGGAGTGGATAAATCTCCTGTCAGGATTCACTAAAAGCCACGAATTCACGAATAAAACAGTCTATTCGTGAATTCTGTACAACAAACTTACAGATGCCTGATAATGGGACGCATGGCTTCTATTGAATGGGTATCCAAAGATAAGCCTTCGACAGGCTCAGGCGCCTGCCGGATGGTGCCTGCCGGATGGTGCCTGCCGGACGGTGCCTGAGCTCGTCGAAGGCTGCCTACCGGAGGCTGCCCGCCGGATGGCGCCTGAGCCCGTCGAACCCCTTTAACACAATCTGCCGGATGTCTGATCCTCAACCAGGTCAAAACCTAAGCGTTGTTTACTTAAATCAAAGCACCAAACGTGCTTCAATGGAATTCGTGGCAACAATCAAGTCGGGGCCCGCCAGGCAGGACCGGGAGATCCCTCCGCTTCGGTCGGGATGACTATCCCTGCCGTCATTTCGACCGGAGTGAAACGTAGCGGAGAAATCTCCTTGTTGAAACGGGAGATCCCTCCGCTTCGGTCGGGATGACTATCTCTGCCGTCATTTCGACCGGAGTGAAACGCAGCGGAGAAATCTCCTTGTTAAAACGGGAGATCCCTCCGCTCCGGTCGGGATGACTATCTCTGCCGTCATTTCGACCGGAGTGAAACGTAGCGGAGAAATCTCCTTGTTGAAACGGGAGATCCCTCCGCTTCGGTCGGGATGACGGGGTGCTCCGGTCGGGATGACGGTATTATAAGTTAATCCTCAACCCTGCCGAAACATTCGGGCTCAGGAAGAAAGGCCGCTGCAAAACTTCAATGTAGGTACCGCCTTCCGCGAAAATGGAAAGCCTGCCATCCGGGAGAAAATATTCAAAACCGCCCAGGAGTGAACCACCGATGGACAGGGACTTTTCATAATTGCCAGGGGAGGGGAGATGCGCCCGGTTATCGGCGTAGTATTTTCTGCTGTTAATCTGCCCGCCGAACCCGTAATACAAATGAAGGTTTTCGGAATTGAAAAGCGGTGTATGCCAGAGGTAGTGTACCTGAACCGCCAGGCCTACATTTTTGTACTTGCCGCTGCGATAATCCCGGTTGTTCCCGATAATCCCTCCGTAGGTTCCAACAGTCAGGTCAAGCGCGTTGATGTTGTTGAAATACTTCCGGATATTGATCCCGGTAGGTTCTCCCAGTTTAAATCCAACAGCAAAATTATCATACTGGGCATGTGCCAGCGAAATAGAGAGGAAACCAATCAGCGTAAAAATTAGCTTTTTCATATAGATCATTTCATATAATGTCCAATTCCCGGATTATTACATCCGCAATATTAAAAGTAACGTTGAGAGATCCACAATATTATTTGGAAATAAATAGGGCTTTCTCTGCTTGCGGCAAGTTTTAAGCGTCGCTCAGGCGCCGGCCAGTTCGCGGAGCGATTGCAGCAGCGACTCATTTTCCGCAGCCGTGCCTACCGTGATCCTAAGGCATCCCTCGCAAAGCGTTACTTTTGAGCGGTCTCTCACAATGATTTTTTCATCAACCAGGTAATTCATTGTTGCTTTCGCGTCGTTAAACCTTACCAGCAGGAAATTCGCGTCAGACGGATATACCTTTTGTACAATCGGGAGCGCTGTCAGGGATGAGGCCAGAGCTTCCCGCTGCGCGAGAATTTCGGCGATCATTGCCGGAACAACGTCTTTGTTCCGCAACGCCTCCAGAAGCAGCAGCTGCGACGGTCCCCCGATGTTATAGGGAGGTTTGATTTTGTTCAGAACCGCGATAAGCGCAACTGAGGCAAAGCCCATACCGGTCCGGAGCGAAGCCAGTCCCCAAGCCTTTGAAAAGGTTTGAATGACCACCAGGTTCGGGTAGTTAACCAGTTCATTTGTCCAGGAGGGTTGGGCGGTGAAATCAATATAAGCTTCGTCCACCACCACCAGGCCGTCGAATTCATCCAGCAGTTTCCGGATGGCGTCCCCGTCTATCGAGTTGCCGGTCGGGTTATTGGGAGAACACACCCAGATAATTTTGGTGTGCGCATCCGTTTGCGCGAGGATGGCTTCCGGCCTGATCTGGAAATCTTCGGTGAGGCTTACTTTCCGGACTTCCACATCATTGATATTCGCGCTTACTTCGTACATCCCGTAGGTGGGCGGCAAGATAATGAGGTTGTCGCTCCCCGGTCTACAGGTAGCCCTGATCAGCAGATCGATGGCTTCGTCGCTGCCGTTACCCAGAAAAATCTGTTCGGGCGCCACACCTTTGACGGGAGCGAGCAATTGTTTTATTTCCTGTTGATAGGGATCGGGATACCGGTTGAAAGGTGCATGGGTGGCCGATCCTATCGGGTTTTCGTTGGCATCCAGGAATACGCCCTCCTTGCCGGTATACTCGTCCCTGGCGGAGGAATATGGAGTCAGGTTCAGAATGTGAGGCCTGAGAACACGGGACAGATCGAAATTCTTATTCATGGTTGGAAAGATTTTAGCCTTGAGCTGTCAGGAATGAGCCGATTTGCTCGAGGTTTATTTTGTACGCCGCTCACAGCTAACGCCTCACGACTTGAGCCTGATGGCTACCGCATTTTTATGAGCGGTCAATGTTTCTGCTTCTGCTAGGGCTTCTACTACCGGTCCCAGCCCGCGGAGCCCTTCGGGCGTAATGTGCTGAAAGGTGATTTTTTTTGTGAAACTATCCAGTGATACGCCACTGTAGGCCTTGGCGTGCCCGTTTGTAGGTAGCGTATGGTTGGTGCCGGAAGCGTAATCGCCGCAGGACTCAGGCGTGTAATTGCCCAGGAAAACCGACCCGGCGTTGATGATTTTTTCCGAAACTGCCTCTGCATTTTCAATGCTCAGAATCAGGTGTTCGGGTGCATATTCGTTGAGGAGATCAAGCGCTTCCTCTTCATTTGCAAGCAAAATGGCCTTGCTGTTGGCGATAGCTGCTTCGGCAATTCCTTTCCGGGAGAGTTGTTCCATCTGCCCGGCCAGCGCTTTGTCAACCGCGTTGATCAAAGACGCACTGGTAGAAACCAGGATTACCTGGCTGTCGGGACCGTGTTCGGCCTGTGAAAGCAGGTCGGCCGCTACAAAATCAGGCACGGCAGTTTCGTCGGCCCATACGGCTACCTCCGAAGGTCCCGCAGGCATGTCAATGGCGACCCCCTCTTTGGAAACCATTAGCTTGGCATGCGTAACATACTGGTTGCCTGGTCCGAAAATCTTGAATACTTTCGGGATCGTTTCAGTTCCGTAAGCAAGTGCGGCTATGGCCTGGGCTCCCCCGATTCTCAACACGCGTGTAACGCCGGTCAATTGAGCGGCATACAGAATGGCCGGGTGGTTGGACGGCGTACAAAGAATAATTTCCCTGCAACCGGCCAGCTTCGCGGGAATAGCGAGCATCAGTACCGTACTGAAGAGGGGAGCAGACCCTCCGGGGATGTAGATGCCTACCTTCTCAATGCCTACACTTCGGCGCCAACAAGTAACTCCCGGAGCAGTCTCAATCTTTTCAACTGCCTGGCGTTGGGACTCGTGGAATTTAAGGATATTCTGATAGGCCTTCCCGATAGCTGCCTTAAGGGGGGCTTCGAGCAGTGCGGCCGATGCCGCAATCTCGGCCTGACTTATTTCGAGTGATTCGCCCGTGAAACCGTCAAATCTGGCTGCCAGTTCCAGCAGGGCCTGATCGCCTCCTTCTTTTACCGCGTCGATAATGCCCTGCACCCTCGACTCAATATCGCCTCTGGGTAATTCGGGCCTTTTCAGTAATTCCGGCCATTCTTCCCGGCCGGGATTGGTTACAATTTTCATATCGCTCAACGTTCTTCTACAGCACCATTCTCTCAATCGGGATCACCAGAATTCCCTGAGCGCCTGCTTGCTTGATTTTTTCAATGTTTTCCCAGAAGTCACTCTCACTGATAACCGAATGGAGGGAACACCAGCCTTCGATAGCCAGCGGCATTACCGACGGTGATTTCGCACCGGGAATCAGCTTCGTAATGGCATCTACCGATTCGGTCGGGCAGTTCAGGAGGATATATTTGTTGTTCTTCGCAGCCTGTACGGAATCTATCCTGAAAATCAGTTGGTTAAGAATGGCGCGCTGGCCTTCGGTCATTTGCTTGTAGGCGATCATGACCGCTTCGGAACGCATCACAACTTCCACTTCTTTCAGTCCGTTGCTCAGAAGCGTGCTGCCCGAGCTGACAATGTCACAAATGGCGTCTGCAAGACCGATACCCGGAGCAATTTCAACCGAACCGCTGATCTCGTGAATTTCAGCGTTGACACCGTTCGACTTGAGGTATTTGGAGAGAATCCGCGGGTAAGACGTCGCTATTTTCTTGTCCTGGAGGTCTTGTATACCCTGGTAGCCGGTAGCTCTTGGAATTCCGATGGACAGCCTGCATTTCGAAAATCCGAGGTTATAAATGGTATCTACGTCGCGGTCGGTTTCTTCGGAAACGTTTTGACCGACGATACCGAGGTGTGCGACACCGTCTTCTACATAGCCGGGGATATCGTCATCGCGGAGGAAAAGTATCTCGGCCGGGAAATTAGTTGCGGTAGTCTTGAGTTTCCCGGCGCCGTTATCGAACCTGATACCACATTCTTTCAGCAGGCGAAGGGAATCTTCGCTGAGTCGCCCTGACTTTTGTATTGCAATCCTGATTATATCTGACATTTTAGGGGGTCCGGCAAAAAGTTTCGGCCGGGTTACTGGTTCTTGATAAATAATTCAATTATCTCGTCGAGGGTGAGCTCGTTTTGCTGGCCCGACTTCATATGCTTGACCGTGAGCTTCCCGGTTTCCATTTCCTGGGAGCCGATCAATACCACGTAGGGAATATTTTTCCGGTCGGCGTAATCGAGCTGTTTTTTAAGCTTGCTGCTGTCCGGGTACATTTCGGCGTTGCAGCCGACCTGGCGGAGGCGTGCCAGCACGTTGAGACCATAGTAAGCAGCTTCAGCGTCAAAATTGGTTACCATTACCTTTGTACCTTCCTGTTGGAGGTCAGGGAACAGTCCCAGTTCCTCCATCACATCATATATCCTGTCGACACCGAAGGAGATACCCACGCCGGACATGTCCTTCACGCCGAAACTTTCCGTAAGATTGTCGTATCGGCCTCCGCCGCAGATCGATCCGATCCGGACGTTATGCGCCTTCACTTCGAAGATACAGCCGGTGTAGTAAGACAGTCCGCGTGCGAGGGTGATATCCAGCTCCAATGCCGGGTTTTCAAGTCCGAAGCCTTCCACCATTTTCCATACTTCCCGCAGGTCGGCAAGGCCTTCCATAGCCACCGGCGAACCGGCGAGGAGTGTTTCCAGGCGGGAGAATGAGCTGCCGTTGAACTGAAGGCCGAGGAAAGGTTCCAGGGCCGACAGGTGAGCTTCGTTAAAGCCGGTCTTTAATAATTCGGCGAAAACACCTTCCTGCCCGATTTTATCCAGCTTGTCGATGGCTACGCAAAGCGCAGCCTCCCGGCCGGGTGCGCCGATTACCTCGGCTATGCCGGTTAGTACTTTTCTGTGGTTGATCTTTACTGTGAACGCTTCAATGCCCAGATGTCGCAGGCCCTGATGGAGCATCATGACAATTTCGGCCTCGCAAAGCAGCGACCGGGTACCCACTACGTCAGCATCACATTGATAGAATTCGCGGTAGCGGCCTTTCTGAGGACGGTCTGCCCGCCAAACCGGCTGGATCTGGTATCTTTTGAAAGGGAAGGCAAGCGTGCCCCGGTTCATGGCTACAAATCGGGCAAAAGGAACGGTCAGGTCATACCGCAATCCTTTTTCGGAGATTCTGGTGATCAGCTTTTTTGGCCCGTTTTCCAGGTCTTCCTGCGTCAGACCGGCGGAAAAATCACCGGAATTCAGTATTTTGAAAAGCAATTGATCTCCTTCTTCGCCATATTTTCCCATCAATACCGACAGGTTTTCTATAGCCGGTGTTTCCAGCGGCTGAAATCCAAACCTCCTGAAAGTCTGTCGAATGGTCTCGAAAATGAACATTCGTTTGGCCATTTGTTCGGGACCGAAATCCCTGGTGCCTCTGGCTAATGCAGGCTTACTCATGCGACTGCGCTGTTTGATTGTCGAGCAACCGGCAATGTTGCTGCTCTTTTTATTTCCTGATTGCCCTGTACGGCATCATTTTACCGAAACCCCAAAGTTAGGGAAGCAATATAATTATTCCTCGTAGACTTCCTTTTTTAATTTGGAATCCGTACTTTTGCGGCAGGATAATAAATAGAAGGAAAAATGGCTGTTACAAAATTGAAACGTAAGGGGTTGAGAAATAAACTGAATGCGAAAGCAAGAGTTACCAGTATCAAGGACCTTTTGAGAAAACCCGATATCCGCAACGTTGACGTAGATGCAATCAAAGCGTCTTTCGGCGAGAAAGCAGAAGCTTAATCGGTTTAGCAAAATATTGAGAAAGAACCCTGTCAAATTTATTTGGTAGGGTTTTTCGTTTTAGCCTGAAGTTTCTGGAGGGTTTCGAGGTCTTTCATTCTTTTTACCTCCATTCTCTTTTTCAGCCGGTTGATTTCCCGCCGGGTCTCCCTGCGGAAGTCGATCAGCAAACGGAATCTGAAGGCCTGGCCCAGGATGAGGAAGCCTGCTGACAACATGGCGAAACTGTAAATCCCCAGTATGATCCATTTGGGAGAGGGGCTGCCTGCCAACCGAAGGGCATTGGCATTCACCAGGAAAGAAAGCCCGAACAGCGTAAGCACCAGCCCTGCAATGGCCAGCAACGTCCACTTGGTGCGCAGGGAAAGCCTCTTGATGAGTTTGCGTCCGGGAGGTTTTGCAGCTGACTTAGGAACATTCATGGCTGGTTAATGCGGTGTCTGGTAATATCAATGATACGCAAACTTATAAGGAAGCTCACTAATTCGCACGAGAATTCTGCTAATATTTGCGAACAATAGTCATTCGTAATGTTAAAATCTGTTTTTAGCTGGGTTTTGCGCTATGTGCCGCGCCCTTTTTTGCAAAGAGTGGGGCATTTTGCCGCCCGGTTCCTCGGTTGGTTCCATAGTGGGAATTCAGTTGAGTGCCCGGTGTGCCGACACAGCTATTCGAAGTTTCTTCCCTACGGCCGCGGCGTCTCCGCCAGGGAGAACGTGCTATGCCCGGGATGCCTCAGCCTGGAACGCCACCGCCTTATGTGGCTTTTTCTTAAAAAAAAGACGCCCTTTTTCACTGCTAAGCTGCGTGTTCTGCACGTAGCGCCTGAATATTGTTTTATTGACCGGTTTGAAGCCCTGCCGAATCTCGACTACGTAACGGCCGACCTTGAGTCGCCGCTGGCTAAAGTGAAGATGGACATTCATCGTATTCCTTTTCCCGACAACGAATTCGACGTAGTGTTTTGTAACCATGTGATGGAGCATGTCGAAGACCATGTAAAGGCACTTTCGGAGCTTCACAGGGTGTTAAAACCTGCCGGGTGGGGAATTATCCAGTCTCCCCAGGACCTGGCGCGGGCCGAAACCTACGAGGATAAATCGATAACAGATCCGCGCGAACGGGAAAGGCATTTTCTGCAGAGCGACCACTACCGTATTTTCGGACGAAACTATGGCGAAGAGTTGAGACGGGGCGGGTTCCGGGTAACCGAAGATCGCTTTGTAATGGAAGAACTGTCGGCGCAGGAGGTGAGGCGTTACGCGCTTCCCGGAGGAGAGATCGTTTATTTTTGTGAGAAGTAGCACTCTTGTTCCAATCCCACTACTATTAATTGTCAGCGCGCTTGCATTGCTAGTATTCCAGGTAACTTTCGTTCTATCAGCATCAACACAAAGACGTATCCCGTAGCAAGCTGACCAAACAGCTGGAACAGCACAGTAGCGAAAATGTTGATTTTCTAAGAGCGCGTTCACTTAGGGCGTTAGCGGAGTCTTACTGGAAAATAGAGAAAAATTACGAGCTGGCTTTTGAACAGTACCTGTTGCTGTGAAAGAAATGGCTGCCATGCTTGGGGTTTCGGTCAATTCCGTTCAGGTCATCCGGCACCGCGTTCGTAAAAAGCTCCAATTCTCCGAAAGTACCTCGCTGGAGGAAGTGGTGAAAAGCATTTGACCCACGGCGCAGTCAGGGGGATTAAGATTGGGGAAAAATGGCGTCGCTTCCAACTAAATTGGCTTGTATGAGGTCTGTAAAAAAGATCGCATAAGATTAATATCGATTGTGAAGGTTCGGGGAAAATGGCATGATTGTGGGGTTATTAGTATATTGCTTACAGGCGGCAGGTATATTAGTGGTTATTAAATTCTGTTGGATATGAAAACAAAATTGTTGTTTGTCGTGCTGTGTTGCGCGGATTTTGTTGCATGCAAGAATAATTTCGACGCCATTTTTAGTATTGAGGGAGAAAAGCTGGGGGAAGTTTATTACGGTAATACGAAGACGCAGGAATTTAAATATGATAACCACGGACGGTTGATCACCGACGAAAGTAAATACAGCTATTATTCCTACACCTACCTGTCGGGCAAAAGACGTATTGTAAAGAAGATATATACGGACCCGGGCTTTCTTAGCAGCTCCAGTACTATTGTGAACCAAACATTGAATCGAAAGGAATGGGTAAACCCTCTGAATACTCCTCAATACGCTGAGCTGCGTTATGAATTCGACAGCGGCAACCGTTTGGTAAGGAGTGAGGAAGTAACGGGTTATTCGGAGTATGAATACGGTGCAGATGGACGGATTGCGGTTAGGAAACTCTATCACAACGGCGCGGTGACAGGTATGCACAAGTATTCGTACGATGTAAGAGGTAACCTGATCAGGAGAGAACAATATTCAGGAGGAAGCGTATCAAGCGTGACGGAGTACCAATACGATGAGATGAAAAGCCCATACTTCGGCCTGATACCCGACCGGCTACCCGGTTACAACACAAGCCCCAATAATATCATCCATGAGAAATACACGGTCTACAACTATCCAAAAGCCGGAGATGAGTCCGTGTTAACGAACATAGCCCTGTCCTATCAATACAACAGCCTCGGTTATCCCACCGAAAGAAACGACGGCGTGAGATTTACTTACTTGAAATAGCCCCGCCCCGTATATGGCCGTGACGTCTTGTTTTGCGGGTTGTCAAATATCAGACAAAAAAAGAGGCTGACTCAGTTCTTTATTCTGAGACAGCCTCTTTTCGTTTGAATTGATCGCGGCTACTGCTCCGTATTCGCTACCTGCGACAGGATTTTACAGTTTCCGAATTCCGGTTCCACGCGTATAAATACGTCGCCCTGGGCTTTGGTAAACCATTTTTCCAGCGCGGTGTTTTTCTTATTGGATAGTACAATGTTGGAAATTTTCTCGTAGTCGTCGTTCAGGTTGGCTACGTGAGGCTCCTTTTTACTCTTGTACCAGATGATACGCGTGGCGGACTGGCCGTCGTCGGTACGATACAGCAATGGTTTACTGATGTCTCCGACCTTCATGGAATCCAATGCGAAATAAAGTACCGGGTCCATGGATGCATCGAGTGCCAGGTAGGAGGTCTGGGTTTGCATGTCCTGTAAAAGACCGCCCATTTCAGCCGTAGCCGGGTCCTGCGAGTGTTCTTTCGCAGCCCTTGCGAAGGACAGGGTGTCGATCTGTATCAGGTTGCGGAGGCTGTCCAGGAAATGGGTTGCGCCCGTAATGTCAGTACCCTGGTTGTAATCGGGGCGAAGCAGGATGTGCCGGGCGCGGTATTCGGCGCCGCGCGTCTGAAGCAATTGGATCAGGTGAAAGCCGAATTTACTTTCGATAGGCTCCGAGATTTCGTTGGGTTTCAATGCGAGCGCTGCGCCTTCAAATTCAGGCACCATATCTCCGCGCCGGGCAAAACCGAGGTCGCCGCCAGCTTTTGCCGAAACTACGTCGTCTGAGTGAATCTGGGCCAGAATGGCAAAGTCTTCGCCCTGCAACACCCTTTTTTTGTAGTCAAGCAACTGGTTACGGAGTTTTTGTTTCTGTTCATCCGTGACCGACCCCAGCCTCACAATATGCCCAACCTCTACTTCGGCAGGGATAAAGGGCAGGCTGTCTTTCGGGATCCCGTTGAAAAACTTGCGGACTTCCCGGGGAGTGATTTTGACGTCTCCGGCTATTTTCTGCTGCATGGTCTCCACGGTAAGCTGCTCTTTTAGCTGTTGGCGGAGCTCGGCCTTCAGGGCATCAACACTCTTTCCATAGGCTTCAACGAGGTTTTTTTCTGATCCGAATCGCTGGATCATCATGTTCATACGGCCGTTTAATTGTCCGTCTATGTCTTTTTCCTCAACCGTTACCGAGTCAATTTCAGCTTTTGCGAGCAGCATTTTGTTAATGATCAGCGATTCCAGCAGATCGCATTTCTGCACGTTGGGCTGATTTTGCTGCAGGTAATTCTGGTACATTTCCTCTATTTCGGAGTTGAGGATATAGTAATTGTCAACCCGCGCTACGATTTTATCGAGGCTTGTTGCTGTCTGGGAGACCGCTTGCTGCGCGCAGGCGAATGTCAGCAGCAAAGCCGGTAACAGGAATTTCTTCTGAAAAAGACGGTGAAGAAAGTGAAATAACATTCGTGGTATTGAGTTAGAGATACTTTTGGAAACCGCGGTTTTTACACAAGACAGCGGCGGTTGTTTTACTTTACTTTATTAAGTTCGTTTTTGTTGACCGTGGCGGGGTACTGACCTTTTAATTTTTCAAGCCACTGGCGTTCCAAAATTTGCTGGTAGTCGTTGATTACCGCGCCGCGCGCTTCTTCAAAGCTTTTCAGACGGGGTTTTTCAATTGTTTTAATCATGATCCATTTTCTGCCTCCTGAGGTTGCATGCTCCTGCTCGCCTGTTTTCCAGTCAAAGCCATTCAGGAGCGGGTCGTCTTTGGTCATGTAACCGTCTTTAATGGTTACCTCTTCCTGTTCGCTACCCCGGTTCAGCATTCGTGCCACATCGGCTGCAGACGTGGTAAAGTACAGAAAAGATACGCGGCGGTTGCCGGCGGCGTCCGACGTGTTCCTGAGCGCATCGTGATTTTTTTCAACGACACGCGTTAGCGGAATTTCGTGGGCTTCCAGGAAGCTTACCACCTGGCTGAGCCGCAGCTCGCTGGCTTCTTTGGGCTCGCCCCTGTCACGATGACTGCTGACCTCAACTATATATTGCGGATTGGCGGACATGGCGGTGACCACTTTTCCCAACCGGCGTGTGAGTTCCGGCGTCAGGTTAGATTCTTTATCGCCGAATATAAGATCTTCGCCTTTCAGCTCCAGGCTATAAGGGTAACCGGAGAGCAACCTTTTGGCCCGGTTCAGCACCGCCGTATCTTTCGCAACCGCCAGGGTAGCCCTTATTCTTTCCGGATATTGGTATTTGCCTTTGTTTTGCTCAAAAACTCTTCTCTGGCCGAGGGAATCGGTTAGCGATTTTCCCCAGACATTTTTTTCCATCATATTCGATAGCATCACCCCGTCGGAGATTTCCTCCATCAACTGCCTGAACTCCGGCTGATCTTTTTCGAGCTGCTCTTTGGCATGTGCCATCGCCTTTTCATTGACAAAGTCCTGGTAATACCGTTTCACCACCAAAGGTACAGAAGAATTGGCCGGCAATGGTTTTTGTTTTACCCTGAGATACTCAAGGAAATCACCGCCGGTATAGGTTTTCCCGCTGACGGCAAACAGGTGGGCTTGCCTGATTTCGTCGGGTACAGGGGCTGGAATGGTCCAGCGGCCGCGCAGAAGGGTGCTGTCGGTAAGGGTCTCCACGCGGTTTAATACGTCAAGATTCTCGGTGACCGGATATTTCGTCCGGACCTTCTGCTGGTTGATTTTTTCAACCAGCTTTCCGCGGGAATCCTGGGTCACTTTTTGGCGAATGGCAGGCGCCGCTTCTTCATAACTTTCGATCGGTAATTTTTTGATCAGCCTGATGATATGCCATCCGTAAGCTGTTTTGACGGGTTGCGTAATATCGCCGGGTGTTGAAAGCGCGAAGGCGGCATGTTCGAAAGGCCTGATCATGGTGCCTATTCCGAAAGGCGGCAATGTACCTCCGTTTTGAGCCGATTTCTTGTCATCGGAATAGGATTTTACGACATCAGCCCATGCCTCGCCGGCTTTTAGCCGATTGTAGGCTTCGTTTATTTTTTCCTGCGCGGCGGTTTGTTTTTCCCGGGAATCCAGCTGGTTTGAGGAGATCATGCAATGTGCCACCTGAATTTTCCCCGGATTGTCGTTCCTTTCCAGCACTTTGATGATATGGTAGCCGTGCACGCTCCGAACGGGAGGGGAAAATTTTCCGACAGGGGTTTTGTAAGCAGCGTTTTCGAATGGGTAGACCATTTGAAATACCGTAAAGCTACCCAGGTCCCCATGATTTTCTTTGGCACTCGGGTCTTGCGAATATTTAGCTACGGTTTCTTCAAAGTCTGCCCCGTTGACCAGTTCCGACCAGGCCTTCTGCGCGGTTTCAAAGGCTTTCAGCGTGTCTGCAGGCGCTGCAAATTCGGGTACGCGAACCAGGATGTGCGCGGCATGCACCTGCATCTTCGAGCGCTCATAGGCCTCCATCGCATACTTTTCTATAAGATCTTTGTCGTTCAGGAAATTCTGGGAAAGAATTTCGCGGTAAGACGAAATTTCATCTTTGAAATTCTGGGTCGTATCATTCCCTTCCTGTTGCGCAGCCAGGACCTTCAGCTTCATATTGGTGAACAGGTCCAGGTACTCTTCAGCCGTCAGCGGCTTGTCGGACCCGGTCGTGTACTTGTTCTTTTCATAGGAGGCGGCAAAGTCCCGGGTGGTGTATTGCTTGTCACCGAGTTGGACGAGAACGGGTTCTTCAGCAGGTACAGGTGTGGAATTCGTGACAGCGGGAGGCGTTGTTTTACACGATTCAAGTAAAATGGCGATGACCCCAATTACAATGAAACGAGAATTGAACATAAGTAGGTCTTTAATGGTAGCGCCCTTCTTTTGGAATGACTTTTAAATTCAGCTGTTTAATAACGGCAAAATTAGTAAAAAGGTTTGACTCGCTGCGGTTTTCCGGAAGTTAGTACGCCTCTGCCTGGTTCGAGGGGATTGCTTCAGGCCAGCAGCGGGTGCACCACTTGCCCGTGCACGTCTGTCAGGCGGAAGCGTCTTCCCTGGAATTTGTAAACGAGTTTTTCGTGATCGACACCCAAAAGGTGGAGCAGGGTAGCATGAAAATCATGTACGTGCACAGGATCTTTTACGATATTATATGAAAAATCGTCTGTTTCCCCGAATGAAAGCCCGGCTTTTACGCCAGCCCCGGCCATCCACATGGTGAAGCATCGCGGATGGTGATCCCGCCCGTAATCCTGAGGCGAAAGCTGTCCCTGTGAGTATACCGTCCGGCCGAACTCGCCTCCCCAGATGACCAGGGTGTCTTCGAGCAGGCCGCGGCGCTTCAAATCCACGATAAGCGCGGCAGTCGCCTGATCAGTATCCTTGCACTGCCGGACAATGCCCTTGGGCAGCTGACCATGGTTGTCCCAGCCCTGGTGGTACAGCTGAACAAACTTGACATCTTTTTCCAACAGTTTTCTTGCCAGGATGCAATTGGCCGCGTATGTCCCCGAATCGCGACTGTCCGGACCGTATAAATCAAAGATTTCGTCGGGTTCTGCTTCTATGTCCAGTACATCCGGTACCGAAGTTTGCATCCGGTAGGCCATTTCATACTGTGCTATGCGTGCTTCCACCTCTGGATCCCCGTATACCTCGTTCTGTACCCGGTTGATTTTAGCAAGATAGTCAAGCATTTCGGCCCGGTCTTCTCCGTCGTATCCTTCAGGGTTGCTTAAAAAAAGTACGGGATCTTTGCCTGAACGGAACTGCACCCCCTGGTAGCGGGAGGGCAAAAAGCCGTTTCCCCAAAGCCTGGCGTAGAGAGGCTGGTCTTTGGGGGCATTTTTTGAAACAAGCACGATGAATGCCGGAAGATTTTCATTCATCGATCCCAGGCCGTAGTTGACCCAGGATCCGATAGAGGGGCGCCCCGGGAGCTGGTTCCCGGTTTGCAAAAAGGTGATGGCGGGGTCATGGTTAATGGCTTCCGAATAGAGTGATTTCACAATACAAAGGTCGTCAACCACTTTTGCGGTATGCGGAAGCAATTCGCTGACCCAGGTTCCGTTTGTGCCGTATTGGTTAAATCTGAACGCGGACGGCGCTATGGGCAGCGCGCTCTGATTGGCGCTCATGCCCGTGAGCCTTTGCCCTTTTCTCACCGAATCCGGAAGCTCTTTCCCGAAAAGATCAACCAACTTCGGTTTGTAGTCAAACGTTTCGAATTGGGACGGGCCGCCGCTCATAAACAAATAGACCACGCGCTTGGCTTTTGGCGCGAGGTGTGGTAAGGCTTTCAGAATTTCGGTCTCGAAGTTGCCCGCTTTTTCGGCCATGTCAGGCCGGGGAGCGCTGCGATCACGTTTTGTACACCCCAGTAAAGACCCCAGTGACAGCGCACCCAAACCCAGAGAAGTCTGTACCAGGAAATTACGACGGTCCAGTTGCCGGTGGAGCACATCAAACTCGGGTGAATGAATCCTGAATGGTTCGTCGTGATGATCCATGTTATCTTTTGGTGAGTGTTGCGTCCGAATTAAGAATGGTGCTCGCGACCACTGCAAAGGCGGCAAGACGGGCCGGGTCGCCGTTTTTTCCGGCTGCCGACTGCCCGGCATTGAGCCAGCCTTTGGCTTTTGCGGGTTTTGCGGTCATTTTTTGGTAGGTCGAATGGTACAGCGCAGCCAGCAGCGGAAGCTCCTTTGAGGTGGGTGTTCTGCCTGTAGATTTCCTGTATGCCCATTGGATGGCTTCTTTCTCATCGCTTATTTGCGACATTCCAACAGCGATTTTTTGGGCAGCTTCCACGAAAGTCGGATCATTGAGTGTCACCAACGCCTGCAGCGGGGTGTTGGTTTGCTGCCGTCTGACTACACAGTAGCTCCGGTCGGTTGCATCAAATGATTGCAGGGTGGGGTTGGGAACGGAGCGTTTGACCAATATATAGAGACTCCTCCTGTAGACGGCTGACCCGGAGTCCCGCTTGTACTTGGCGCTGTTAATTTCCCACAGCCCTTCCGGCTGATAAGGTTTAATGCTGGGGCCGCCGATCTGCCGGTTGAGAAGTCCACTTGCAGTAAGCGCGTTGTCGCGCATCATTTCGGCGGTAAGCCTCCTGGACGGCCCGCGGGCCAGGAACCGGTTTTCGGGGTCAATTTCCCGTTGCTGTTCTGTTGCCCTTGAATCCTGGCGGTAAGTAGCCGACATCACCATCAGCTTGTGAAGCTTTTTAATATTCCATCCTGATGAACGGAATTCCGAAGCCAGCCAGTCGAGCAGTTCCGGATGCGTCGGCAGTTCCCCCTGGTTGCCAAAATCTTCGGCGGTTTTGACCAGGCCTACCCCGAATATGCCCTGCCAGTACCGGTTGACTGCCACGCGTGCCGTAAGTGGATTTTTCTCCAATGTGAGCCATCTGGCCAGTCCCAGCCGGTTTTTGGGAAGGTTTTCCGGGAACGGCAGAATGGACGCAGGAGTATTGGGAAATACTTTCTCACCCTTGTTGGCATATTCACCGCGTAGAAGAACGTAAGCCTGCTTCGGGCGCGGGTATTCCTGCATCACCATCAATTCTTTAAGTGTTTGCACGGAATCAGCCAACGTAGACCGCCATTGCGTGAGCAGTTGGGCTTTGCGCCTGATTTCCGGAGAGACCGCACTGGCATAAAATTCTTCAAGGCTGGCGCGCTGCGTGGCTGAAAGTGCGTCGGCCGCGAGGGGTGCAACGGACTGCCACGAATCCCGCCCGCTGAGCACCGAAACTTCAAACGGGGTAAGTTCCCGGCTGTAAACGGCGATATCGTCAACCCGGCCGTTTTTCAGGCCGAGCCCACGGCCCCAGCCGCCGATCTGCAGCCCGGGCTGAACTTTTCTTGTAAACAGGATATCCTTGGTTAGCTGGTCTATTTCGGTTGACATTTTGATTTCTGCGCCATTGAGATAGACACGCAGGCCACTTGCGCGGGACGAACCGTCGTAGGTCATCGTAAGGTGTATCCATTGCTCTGCCGGGACCTGATGTTCCGACAGTTTCATAATAGCGTTTGAAGGCGCTACATAGGCCAGGCTGGCTTCAAGCTTTCCGTCTTTCAGATAAAGATGGTAGCCTCTGAAATTGTAAAGGCGCTCAAAATCGCTTTTATGAAAAATAACGCCTTCGCGAAGGTCTTTCGGAATCCAAACCCTGATGCCGATGCTGAACGGCTCTGTTTTTCTGAATACGCCTGCCTGGCCCAGATCGAGATAGATGTCGCCGTCCATTTGGAGGGCGCCGCCCTTTTCCCTTTCTACATAGACAGGCGCCGTTTTTACTTCGCCACCGTTGTATTTCAGGGTACCGGTCTGTCCGGGCAGCAACTCGCTTTGAAGTCTGCGGTGATTGAAATCAAAATAGGCCTGGAGGCCCGCCTGCGGAATTTTTTCATTGCCAAGCTTTTGGTACTGCCGGGTAGCAAGCCAGGCGGAAAATGATGGAGACAGGTTTTTTTTGTCGGCTGCCAGCTCATTTTCGAGTGCCGCAATGGTTTTTTGAATTTCACCAAGCCACTTTTCCTGTTGTCGTGTCGGAAGCAGCAGGGTAGGCGAGGGCAGGGCATCGTCCCAAGAAATCTGCCCGGCTTCGCGCACATTGTTGAAGAAACCGAACAATTCATAGTAATTCTTTTGAGTAACGGGGTCGTATTTGTGATCGTGGCATTTGGCGCAGCTCAGCGAGATACCCAGCATGGCATCGCCGAAAGTATTGACCCTGTCTACCACGTATTCCGTCTGAAACTCCTCTTCTATGATGCCGCCCTCCATGTTTTGCTGGTGGTTGCGATTAAAGGCGGTAGCTATAACCTGGTCCCGCGTGGGGCGCGGCATCAGGTCGCCGGCAAGCTGCTCCGTTATAAACCGGTCGTAGGGCATGTTCCGGTTAAATGCGCGGATCACCCAATCGCGATAAGGAGACATATCGCGCAACCGGTCGACGGTATAACCGTGGGAATCAGCGAAACGTGCCAGGTCCAGCCAGTCGGTTGCGAGCTTTTCTCCGAAATGCGGTGAAGCCAGCAGCCGGTCGACCTGTTTTTCATATGCATTTTCGGAGGGGTCGGAAAGAAAGGCATCCATCTCGTCTGTGGTTGGCGGGAGACCGGTCAGATCAAGAGAAAGCCTGCGGAGCAAGATTTCTTTGGGGGCGCCCGGAGACTGGCTGAGCCCTTTTGTTTCCAGTCCTGACCGGATAAACCAATCAATGGCATTGGCAATCCCCGAGTCGTTCCGGACCTCAGGCAAACCGGGTTTGCGGATCGGGGTAAAGGCCCAGTGCGGGCGGTATTCGGCTCCTTCTTCAATCCATTTGATCAAAAGGGCCTTTTCCGATGCCGTAAGAGACAGATGTGACTCGGGGGTCGGCATCAGGTATTCGGGATCTTCAGAAATAATGCGGTGAAAAAACTCGCTTTTCGCAAGCTTTCCCGGAACAATGGCAAATTTTCCAGGGTTTTCCGGGAGCTCGGCCAGCGCATCGTCTGCCCGGTCGAGCCGCAGACCTGCTTTCTGCTTGGCTTTGTCCGGTCCGTGGCAGGCAAAACATTTATCCGATAAAATGGGCTTGATGTCCCGGTTGTAATCGACGGAAGCCGGAAGCCGGTTATAGGCAGCCTCTATGTCTTCAGGCAGCTTGGGGCGACAGCTTTTCAAAGTGACAATAGCCGCCAGGCTCAATAATAACGGAAAGTAAACTAACAGGCGCCGGATCATACTTTTCTGGGAAACATTCAAAAATATTCAAATATTCTGACAATTTTTCATCCGGGTTTCAAATCATCTCCCGGATTCAAAGTCCTGCGGTAGCGGCAGTATCGAAATGTATTTGATCGTCGTGTATTTTCATTTTCCCGGCATTCAACTAATTGCTTTTCCCGGAATTGTTCCCGGAGTTTTGTTGTTCTCCTGTTTAAAGCTCGCTGGTGGTGGCACAAGTTTTGTTAATTTTCAAAGGAGAGCGGAGAGTGAGCAGGTTGGATATTTTCTATATTTCCTTACGTAAGCTTTATCTATGAAACCTCATAAAATTGTCATTATTGGAGGAGGGTTTGCCGGCGTCAATCTTGTAAATGGTCTGAAAAACGACAACCGTTTCCACATCACGCTGGTAGACAGGAATAACTACAATTTTTTTGCGCCCCTGCTGTACCAGGTGGCAACGGGATTTCTTGAAGTATCAAATATCAGCTACCCCTTTCGCAAGCTTTTCCGCGGCCTGAAAAATTTTGATTTCCGGATGGCCGAATTCATTAAGGTATTGCCGGAACAAAACCAGGTGCAGCTTTCCAACGGAACGCTGGCGTACGACAGCCTCGTTTTTGCCAAGGGAACGGAGACCAATTATTTCGGGATGGAAAACGTGAAGAAGTACGCCATTCCGATGAAAACCATCAATGATGCGGTTTCGATGCGCAATATCCTGCTTCAACGTATGGAGAAGGCGACCATTACCCATGACCGCGAGCAGAGAAGACGTTTGCTTACGATTGTTGTTGCGGGTGGTGGACCGACCGGTGTTGAGCTTTCGGGGATGTTTGCCGAAATGCGCAAAAACGTGATATTGAAAGAGTATCCGGAATTTGCAGGTTCCGGTGCAAAAATTTACCTCGTCGATGGCGGCAATAAGGTGCTGGCAGCCATGAGCGAAAAGTCACAGGACGACACGTACGAGGACCTCGTCAGGATCGGCGTTGAAGTGAAGCTGAACAAGCGCGTTACCGATTTTGACGGTGCCCGGGTAACTTTTGACGACGGCGATTTTATCGAAACCAATACGCTGATCTGGGCAGCGGGGGTAACGGTTGGCCGGGTGGAAGGCGTTTCGGAAACGGCTTTTACAAGGGGTAACCGGTTGCTGGTCGACAGCTACAACAAGCTCCTGGCCTATGACAACATTTATGCGGTTGGTGACACGAGCTTTTCGGCAGAAGACCCGAAATTTCCCGGCGGGCACCCGCAAGTCGCCCAGGTCGCTATTCAGCAGGCTCAAAACCTGGCGGTAAACTTTAAAGCAGCCAAGTCTGACCGCGCGCTTGTGCCTTTCTCTTATTTCGACAAAGGTTCCATGGCGATCATCAGCCGCAACAGGGCGGTTGCCGATATTTTCAAATTTCATTTCAGTGGATTTATTGCCTGGTTCATGTGGTTGTTCGTACATTTGATGAGTTTAATTAACTACAGAAACCGATTAGCCACCTTATATAATTGGGCCTGGGCCTATTTTACGAAGGATCAATCCTTGCGGTTTATTATCCGGCCCGACCGAAAGCCAGAAAATGAGTGATTTGTCGCAGGCCTCCCGGGAGGAAATACGCAACCGGCAGAATTTCATGCTCCGTGAGCTCGTGGGTTATGTGCTGGAGCGCTCGGTTTTTTATCAACGTGTTTTTGAAAAAGAAGGTTTGAAAGCCGGTGACGTCCAGTCAGTGGAAGACCTGCCGCGTGTGCCTTTTACCACTAAAGACGATCTCGCCCGTTACAACGAAGACTTTTTATGTGTACCCCGGCAACGGGTTGCAGACTACGTAACTACTTCCGGTACGCTGAGCGACCCGGTAGCTTTTTACCTGACGGACGCCGATATTGACCGGCTGGCGAAAAACGAGGCGGATTCCTTTCGCCTGGCGGGAGGAAGTGATGCTGATGTTTACCAGTTAATGACCACTATCGATCGCCGGTTCATGGCCGGGTTGGCCTATTGGATGGGCGCCCGCAGGCTTGGAGCCGGGATGGTACGTGTAGGGCCGGGAGCTCCCTTTCTGCAATGGGAGTCTATTCAAAGGTTCGGATCAACGGTTTTGATTGCGATCCCTTCCTTTATCCCGAAGTTGCTCGAATATGCGGTTCAAAATGGCATTGACTATAAAGCCAGCTCTGTAAAATCAATTCTGTGCATAGGCGAGCCCATCCGGAATCCCGATTTTAGTTGGAATGAATTGGGGCGAAGGATTACCCGTGACTGGGACGTGAAATTGTTTTCTACATACGCCTCCACCGAAATGGGCGCCGCATTTACCGAGTGCGCAGCCGGTAAAGGCGGGCATCTGAATCCCGAACTCCTGGTTCTGGAGGTGGTAGACGAAGATGGGAACGAAGTGGGGGATGGTGAATTGGGTGAAGTAGTCGTCACTACGCTTGGCGTGGAGGGAATGCCGTTGCTTCGCTATAAAACCGGGGATCTCTGTCATATTCATTACGAACGCTGCTCGGGCAGAAATACCCCGCGTCTCGGCCCGGTGGTAGGGCGCAAGCAGCAAATGATCAAATTTAAAGGCACCACCTTATTCCCGCCGGCTATTTACGATGTGCTGGATATGCTGCCGGAAATAGAATTGTACCAGGTAGAAGTACGTGGCAACGAGTTTGGCAACGACGAGGTGACTATTTTCCTTTCGGATGCCATAAACAACCAGGTGTTCGTTGAGAAATTGTTATCGCTTTTCCGGTCCCGGCTCCGTGTAACACCTGCGTTGGAGTTCATACCGGCCGCCGCTCTCCGCGACAGGGTCTTCCTGGCGGAGAAGAGAAAACCTGAAAAACTGGTTTACAGGACGAAGGTCTTCTAAGCGCCCCGGCAACTCCGGGCGAAACATGTGGAGCCCGCTCACCCCTCACATCTCACACCTCGCATCTCACCCGCCCGTTCACTAAATTCATCAAACAATAACGAGTGCTATTACACCGGATTCCCAAAAAGTGATAATTTCGCCGGATAAGTGTTTGCTCCCGTTTCTTTAGTCATAACCATCTTTCACTAACCATGAAAAACTTACGTCTGCTTTTACTGTTGTTTGTCTTTGGCACTTCGGTCACCTATGCGCAGAATACCATGCAGGGGCTTTTTGCAGGAAATACCAAGCTTACCTTCCTGGGAACCGACTTTACAAAGGCGAAATTTGTGGGCGCCGCCGGATTTACGGACCCCAACGCTATTAAAAACCAGCACATCAAGAGCTGGAATTCGCTGCTGGTCCTGGAGCCCAAAAAGTTCTCGCTGCAAGGGGCTTTTCGTATTTCCGATCCGGCCCGTTACGAGACTAATATTGACGACCTAACGCGGATTAACCAGAGCGTGGAGGTGGATGCGAATATTGCAGAGAAACAGCACCAGATTCCGGAAGCCGAAGTTGATAGGATTGTCTCCGCTTATAAACTTGCTCCGAACGAGGGCGTCGGAATCGTATATATCGCCGAGAACCTGGATAAAAATGCGGAAGAGTTCACAGTCTGGGTCACATTTATCGACCTGGCCACCCGAAAGGTACTGTTGAAAGAGCATGTTATTGCCAAGCCCGGCGGATTTGGTTTCAGAAATTACTGGGCCGGGGCAATTTACAAGGTCAACAAGGCGATCGAGACCAAGTATTACAAGATCTGGGCTCAGAAATTCAAATAACCAGCCCCGGAAATCTGCGTTTCCCACGGAAGGCGGCTTAAAAATGCTGCTGCTCCTTTTTGTTTGTTAGAAACAACCTATTTAAGTTTGTCCGCTCACTTCTCTGGTTGAAAGGTTTGCGCCGTCGACGGCCCGGTATTTTCCCCTTGGCGCCTCAAACCTCATTCCTTGAAGCTAATAATGCCTGTTCCAATTTTTTATCAATTTAATCCGTTGAAAAAAGAACTTTCTGCGCTTGATGCCAAGTATGAGGCACAAAAAATAGCTTTCGGCCCTCTCTATTTTCAGGCGGTAATGGCGATGTTGGAACTGGGTGTTCTGGAATTGATCGGGAAACATCGCAATGGTATTAGTCTCAGTGATTTGAAGGAGAAAAGCGATGTGTCCGAGTACGGGGTCGAGGTACTGGTCGAAGCTGCCGAAACCATAGATGTAGTCCGGAAAAACGAGTCAGGCCTCTACCAGATTACCAAGATCGGGTTTTACCTGTTGAAAGACGAAATGACCCGTGTGAATCTCAACTACATGAAATATGTCTGCTACAAAGGCGCTGATTTTATGAAGGAGAGCATCACGACCGGTCGGCCGATGGGCCTTAAAACGCTTGGCAACTGGCCGACCCTGTATGAAGGGTTGTCGCAATTCCCGGATGACGTCAAGAAAGCCTGGTTTGATTTTGACCACTATTATTCGGACGATGCATTTCCCCACGCATTGGAAATTGTGTTCAGGGAAAATCCGGCGCGGATATTTGATGTCGGCGGGAACACCGGGAAGTGGGCCATAGCCTGCTGTAAGTACAGTCCGGAGGTGAAAGTGACGATACTGGACCTTCCGGGGCAGTTGAATGTAGCCCGGGAAAATGCCCGGCAAAACGACTTGTCGGACCGGATCGCATTTCACCAGATCAACCTGCTGGACGACGCCCAAAAAATTCCTGCGGGCGCCGACGCCATCTGGATGAGCCAGTTCCTGGATTGTTTTTCGAAATCGGAAATTCTTCAGATTCTGAAAAATGCGCATCAGGCAGCCGGCGAAAATACGTTTCTCTATATAATGGAGCCGTTTTTTGATAACCAGCGGTATGAAGCGGCCAAGTATAGCCTTGTGGCAACTTCTTTATATTTTACGATAATGGCCAACGGGAACAGCAAGATGTACAGTGTTGACCTGATGAAGTCGCTGGTAGCAGAGGCGGGGTTTGAATTGGCGGAGGAATTTTCGCTTATTGGAGATAGTTATCACACCATACTAAAGTGTAAGAAAAAGTAATGAGGCTTGAGCGGAGCAGGTTTGTGTTGGTATTTTTGTTGGTTGCGGTGGTTTCGATAGCCGGGAAAAGCAGGGTTCAGCAAAGAGAACTTTTTTATGAAGCGTTTTCTTCCGGGAGCGCAGAGCAGATAGACCAGGCGCTGGCTGCTATAAAGCGCGCCAACGGAAAGCTCGCAATTGCCTATGAGGGGGCTTTGCTGATGAGAAAAGCGGGGCTGATCAAAGGCGCCGGCGAAAAGCTGAAAATGTTTAAAAAGGGCCACGAGCTCTTCGAAAGCGAAATTGCAAAAGATCCCGGAAATGTAGAATTGAAATTTATCCGGCTGTGCATCCAGGAGAAAGCGCCCAAAATTTTGAAGTACAGAAAGGAGCTGGATGAAGATAAGGCTGCTGTGATCAAGCATTTTTCCATGCTTCCCCAGGAGGTTCAGAAACAGGTATTGGACTATGCGGCTTCGTCGGAAATACTGACGGAGCAGGATTTAAAATAGATTGTTAACCCACTCTTCTTTTTCAAAATGAGGAGAACGATAATGTTTTGGCCTTGAGAGTATTAGTTGCCAGCTATTCACAGACGGGGCAAACCGGGGAAATTGTACGCCGGTTTCTGAAACCTTTTGGCCGCTACGAATTAGACTGGGTCAGGATAGAGGCTGCGGAACCCTTCCCGTTCCCGTGGCCTTCGGCCGACTTCTTCGATGCTATGCCCGAAACGGTTCTTGAAATACCGGTTCCCCTGCAACCTGTAGCGTACCGGTACGAAAAATACGATCTGGTGGTGATCGGTTACCAGCCGTGGTTTCTTTCACCGTCACTGCCTGTCTCCGCACTTCTCCGCGATCCCGGTTTCAGGAGCCGTATGGTCGGAACGCCCGTTATTACCCTGTCGGGCGGCCGTAATATGTGGCTGAATGCCCAGGAAAGTGTGAAAAGGCACATACGTGATGCGGGTGGGAGGCTGGTCGCGAATATTCCGCTGGTAGACCGGAATCTCAACCATGTGAGCGTCATTACGATTATCCACTGGCTTATCGGCGGGAAAAAAGACAGGATGTGGGGGATCTTCCCATTGCCCGGCGTCAGCGATGAAGATATCAATTTTGTGAGCCGCTATGGCGAGGTTGCCGTGGATGCTTTGGAAAACGGCTCACTGGATCAGCTGCAGAACCGTGTGCTGGCGTTCGGGAAAATATCGGTTCCTACCGATATACTTTTTATTGAAGAAAGGGCCAAGCGCCTGTTTCATATCTGGGCCAACCTGATTCGCAAAAAAGGTACTACACCAGGGAAAAGAAGGCGACTGGTTTCGCTTTTTAAATATTACCTGTTGATTGCCCTTTTTCTGGTTGCCCCATTGCTTTTGGGAGTGTATTATCTCACGGTCTGGCCTTTTACCAGAAAGCAACTACTGCGGAAAAAACAATACTTTTGTGGAGTAGAAGTGTAATTAGTGAAAATGTCGGAAGTTTATATCACGAAGATTGCGAAGTTCCTCCCCAACGAGGCGATTGACAACGATGATCTGGAGGTCTATCTGGGAACAGTGAATGGAAAGCCGTCGAAATCGAAGGCTATAGTATTGCGTAATAACGGCATCAAAAACCGCTATTATGCGCTTACCCGCGAAGGGGTACCCACTCACACCAATGCTGAAATGGCCGCTTTGTCGGTCAGGGCTTTGTTCGGTGATAATCCCGAAGAGCTGAAAAAGGTCGACCTGCTGGCCTGCGCGACGTCCAGTCCCGATCAATTAATGCCGTCGCATGCGGTGATGGTTCACGGAGAGCTGCCGGAAACGGGGGCAATTGAAGTGGTTTCGCCGTCCGGTGTCTGTTGCGCCGGTATGCATGCCTTCCGCTACGCCTGGATGAGTGTGAAACTGGGCGAGAAAAAGCACGCGGTTTGTGCTGCATCGGAGCGCCTTACCCCGGTTTTGAAATCGGATAATTTTGAAGACGAAGTAACACGGCTGGCCAGCCTGGAGAAAAACCCCGTATTGGCGTTTGAGAAAGACTTCTTAAGGTGGATGCTTTCTGACGGTGCAGGCGCTTTCTACGTCGAGGATAAACCGAACGCCGAGGGGATCTCGCTGAGAGTCGAGTGGCTGGAGGCCGTTTCATTTGCCAACCAGCTTGAACCCTGCATGTATATGGGAAGCGATAAGCGGTCGGATGGGTCTCTGAAGTCTTATAAAGACTATTCAGCCCAGGAACTGATCGATGGATCGGTGATGAGCATCAAACAGGATGTAAAACTGTTGGGAAGCAATATTGTAAACCTGGGAGTAGATCGCATGATAGCGGTGCTGCAGGAAAAGGGCGTTGGAACTTCTGACATCGATTATTTTCTGCCGCACCTGTCCAGCTACTTTTTCGAGAGCAAAATAGCAGACTACCTGAAGCTCAGGGATTTTGAGCTGACGCCCGAAAAATGGTTCACCAATCTCCGGACGAAGGGAAATGTCGGTGCAGCCTCTATCTACCTGATGCTGGAGGAACTGTTCCACTCCGGCCGTTTGAAAAAAGGTGACCGGATACTTATTTCTGTGCCCGAGAGCTCAAGATTTTCTTACGTTTACGGATATTTGACTGTAGTTTGAGTTGGTAACCAACCGATTGCACCTATGAAGAAAGACGAAGTTCCGCAAGACCAAAGTGCGCTGGCAAATTTCACTCGGGAGGTATGCTACGTAAAGAATGCCGACGGGAAATATGAAACGGCGCTCAGCACCGGCTGGGAAGTGAAGAAGGTTGCGTTGGACAATGCCTGGGACGAAGTCAAAGTGCGTATCGAGGAAGCGCGGGAAGCAGTCGGAAAGGGTGAAAAAAGCCCGATTTATTACTTTATGGCTTTACAGGTAATGGATATGCCGGTAATAGCGGATTATACCGGGTTCTGGCCTTTTTTTATCAGGCGGCACCTTCGCCCGTCCGTTTTTAAACGGTTGAGCGACAGGAAGCTGGAAAAATATGCAAAGGCTTTCGGTATCAGTGTGGAAGAACTAAAAAATTTTAAGGGATAGGGTTGGAGAAGCGTTTCGAACATGTTCAGTCTGCCCATTGCGAAAATGGGGTTACAACTGCGCTTTTAAGGCACAGGGGAGTGGAATTTATTACAGAGCCCCTGGCTTTTGGAATGGGCGCCGGCCTTTTTTATATACAAATCCCATTTCTGACGGTAAACAACGGGCCTGCCATTTCGTTCAGGACCATGCCCGGTGCGATTTTCAGCAGGACGTGCTCAGCCCTGGGAGTCGACGTTGTGCGGAAAAAATTCGTTAGTGAAGGCAGCGCCGGGTCTTATGTTGACGACCTCGTATCCAAAGGCATACCGGTAGGATGCCAGGTGGGCGTGTTCCATCTGCCTTACTTTCCGCAGGAATACCGCTTTCATTTTAATGCGCACAACCTGATCGTTTTCGGCAGGGAAGAAGACCGTTACCTGGTGAGCGACCCGGTAATGGAAGTCACCACCTCGCTGAGCCCGCCCGAACTGAGCAAAGTAAGGTTTGCAAAAGGCCCGCTTTCCCCGAGAGGACAGGCCTATTATCCGATTGTAAGCGGGGAAATCGACCGGGCTACGATTCAGAAAGCGATTGCAAAGGGGATTAAAAGAAATGTGCGGGACATGCTGCATATCCCCGGGGGATTTGCCGGTGTGAAAGGAATACGCTATACCGCTAACCGGGTCCGGAAATGGCGCGAAAAGCTGGGCGTCCGGAAGGGCGGGCTTTTTCTCGGGCAGATCGTGAGAATGCAGGAGGAGATAGGTACCGGCGGCGGCGGATTCCGTTTTTTGTATGCGGCATTTCTGCAGGAAGCGTACGACTACATTCCTGACGATACGCTTCTCAGCATTTCGGAAGACTTCACCCGGGCGGGGGACTTGTGGCGGTCCAACGCCGTCAAAATGGCCGGGATCTACAAGGGCAGAACGACGGAACAGTCGGATTTCGATGAAGTCGCCGACCGGATGATGGAAATAATGGAAGTTGAGAAAAAAGCATTTGCCCGCCTTTCTTCGGTCAGGCTTCAAAAATGAGTATCGGCATTGGCATAGACAGCATCAGGTACCGCTATCCGGGTGAAGACTTCGAGGCGCTCAGGTCTGTGCGGTTTTCGGTTGAGCCGGGCGACATTTTCGGTCTTCTGGGACCCAATGGCGCCGGAAAAACTACCCTGATGTCTATTATGGTAGGGATTCTCAAAGCAGACAGCGGGACCGTGTCGTACCATGACGGCGGGAGCCGGCTGGACGAGCGGCGGATACGCAGGGTAATCGGGTATGTACCCCAGGACTATGCTTTCTACCAGGAACTCACACCCGTTCAGAACCTTGCCTATTTCGGCGCCATGTATGATCTGCCGCGAAAGGTGATTCGCAGCAGGACCGAGGAGCTGCTTCACGTGCTGGGGTTGTCGAACGTCGCGGATAAGAAAGTAGGTTTTTTTTCAGGAGGCATGAAGCGGAGGATCAACCTGGCGATCGGGATCATTCACGAGCCGGGGGTCATATTCCTGGACGAGCCAACCGTGGGCGTGGATGTGCAAAGCAAACAGGCAATTGTGGACTTTCTGAAGCGTCTGAACGCACATAATACGACCATCGTATATACTTCGCATCACCTGGCGGAAGCGGAGGAGCTTTGTAACCGCATTGCCTTGATTGACAATGGGGCCGTCATTGCCTACGACCATTTGTCCGCCCTCTTGAAAGCGAATAATTCGAAAGACCTCCAATCGCTTTTTCTTAACCTTACCGGGGCCGGCTATAGGGATTAACAGCTTCAGCAACAGGATTTATGAACAAGCTTTTGGCATCGGTTAAAAAGGAGTGTTTGTTGTTGTGGAATGACAAAATAGGTCTTCTCCTGATGTTTGTAATGCCGCTGTTGCTGGTTTTTGTGATTACCATTATCCAGGACAGCGCAACCCGTATCGCCGCAGAAAATAAAATCAGCATGTTGGCGGTTAACCACGATCGCGGCGGTTCCGGTGCCCAGTTGCTTGACAAGCTCTCTGGATCAGGCATGTTCGAGTTTACCCTTCAAAACGAGCTTTCGCCTGATTTGCTGAACCAGGAGCTGTTAAACAAAGGACTTTTGATGGCGCTTTATATTCCGCCGGATTTCACAGCCAGGCTCAGCAGCGGGGCCAAGGAAATAAGTTCGCTCATGCAGCGCGATCTTGGTATGAATGAAAGTGACTCCGCCGTGGTTACGCAGCCCAAGCCCAGGGTTTCTTTTTTCTTCGACCCGGTTTTACAGGAAAATTTTACCTTTTCGATTCAGAATATTATCGGTGCTTATGTAACCAATGTAGAGACGGCGCTTGTAATTGACCAGTTGTACCATGATGCGGAAATAGAAACCCAACCTGATGATCTGAAGGAACGTATGCTCTCTAACCGTGTCGCCATCGAGACTTTTGCGGTAGGGCGGGGGAGTGCAGGCCTGCGCCCGAACAGCACCCAGCACAACGTACCCGCCTGGACCATTTTCGCGATGTTTTTTATGGTAGTGTCACTCGGTGCAAACGTCGTGAAGGAACGGAACAACGGTAGTTTTTTACGCCTGAAAACTATGCCTGCGAGTTTCTTCCTCGTAATAATAAGCAAGATGCTGGTTTACATGATGCTCGCTGTCTTGCAGGTAGTGCTTATCTTTTCGGTGGGTGTTCTCGTTTTTGAGAAAATCGGGCTTTACAAGCTGACCATCCCCGCGAATTTCACGGCATTTGCCACGGTGGTACTGTTAAGCAGTCTTGCCGCGGTTTGCTATGCCCTGCTGGTAGGGACTTTCGCCAGGAGCCAGGAGCAGGCCAACGGGTTTGGAGCCATCTCGATCGTTCTGTTTGCGGCGTTGGGGGGAATTTGGGTCCCCACTTTTATTATGCCCGATTTTATGCAGGTGATCAGCAAATTTTCACCGCTGCAATGGTGTCTTCAGGGGTTTTATATTCTTTTTTTGAAAGAAGGAAGCTGGACCGACTTAAAGTGGGTAATTTTGTCCGTTTCAGGATTTATTATGGCTTGTATCGCGGGGATCTACCTGCGTTTGCGCGCTGAAAAACTAGTATAGACTTATCTCATAATATTGTATGTCCGAACAAAACGCAGATGCTTTGAAAGAGACGCTTAAGAAGCAAATTGTACAATACCTCAACCTCCTGGACGTTAAACCGGAAGACATCAGGAACGACGAGCCACTCTTTGGCGGTGACCTCGGGCTTGATTCTATTGATTCCCTCGAACTTGTCGTTTTGCTTGAGCGCGAGTACGGGATCAAAATCAATAACCCTGCCGAGGGACGAAAAATTCTCATAGACGTGAACCACATGGCAGGATACATCCAGGCGCATCAGAATGCCTGAGAAGCGATTTTAAATGATCCAGGTTTTAATTACCGGTTTGGGAATTGTATCTCCGTTGGGAATGGGGACGTCGCAAAACCGGGCAGCGCTTTCCCGGGGGCAACATGGTCTCTCAAGGGCAGATTTTTTTGAATCGCGCTATACGGGAGATTTCTACTTCGGGGAAGTAAAGCAGTCGGATGGCGCTTTGCGTGCGCATTTAGGGCCTGGTTCATTTGAAAATTTTACACGTACCTGTATGCTTGCTTACCTGGCTTTTTCGGAGGCCGTTGCAGATGCAGGCATAAGCCGGGAGCTGCTGAGCCGGCCCGATACCGGGCTGATAAGCGCTTCTACAGTAGGCGGTATGTGTTACACGGATCAGCTTTACCAGGATGCCAATGACCTTGGGGAAGCCTCGCCCTACCTGCAATCTTACGCCGCCTCCGCGCATACCCGGCACCTGGCTGCGCACTTCGGGATACACGGATTTTCGGATACGATCAATACCGCTTGCTCTTCATCTGCCAACGCCATTGCGCTTGGTTACCGGCTGATCCGTTCGGGCAGGATGAAGCGGGTGATCGTGGGGGGCGCCGACAGCCTCGCCAAGTATACGGTAAACGGGTTCAATTCGTTGCGAATCCTGAGTGAGTCTCTTTGCGTTCCCTTTGACGAGCGGCGTGATGGTTTGAACCTGGGTGAAGGAGCTGCGTATCTTGTTCTCGAGGCCGGGCCGGAGGTGCAGGGAAAAAGCCATTACGGACAAGTGCTCGGCTATGGGAACAGCAATGATGCGTACCATGCTTCGGCTATTTCTCCCGAAGCTACGGGCGTAGTCTCTTCGATCGGGCGTGCACTGAAATCCGCCGGGATTGCCCCGGGTGAAATTGACTACGTCAATATGCATGGGACGGGGACAATCAACAACGACGAAATGGAATTGCTGGGGATGCAGAAAGTGTTCGGGCGCCTGCCTTACTTTAGCTCTACCAAAAGTTATACGGGCCATACCCTCGGGGCTGCGGGCGCTATTGAAGCGGTTTACAGCCTTTTATCACTCAACTACAACGAGATCTACCCTAATTTGCGGTTTGAGCAGCCGGTCGAACGGTTTGGGCTCGTTCCGGTAAAAGATTTCATGCAGACCGGCGGAATGCGCAATATCCTATCCAACTCTTTCGGCTTCAGCGGTAATTGCACGAGCCTCGTGTTCGGGTTGCGGAATGGTAATTGAGACCTGTTCCGGGCTGACCGACAACCTGGCAGCTGCCCCGACCACGAGCGGCCGGTTGTCATCGACATGTCCGAAGGGGAATTCAAACGCCACCGGGTAGGAAAAGGCACTTACGTGATCGGCAATAATCTGAACCGCATCACTGCCAAAACTTTCAGGCGTACCCTTGCAGTCGGTAAACCTGCCGGCAACGAGACCGGCCAGGTGGCGGAGCTTTCCCGCCCGCCGGAGCTGCCACATCATGCGGTCGAGGTTGTAGAGCGGTTCGCCTACATCTTCAATAAAGAGAATCCTGGCGCGCGTGTCAATTTCCGACGCCGAACCGATGCCGTGCGCCAGCAGGCAGAGGTTACCCCCGATCAACCCGCCGGTAACTTTCCCCGGACGGTTTTGCGGGTGCGGATTCACCGAGTAAGCAACCGGGCGGCCTTTCAGGAGGTCGAACAGCGATTCTGTGGCAGCGGGATTTGCATCAAGATGTTTCACCATAGGGCCGTGTATCGCCGCGTGGCCCAGCTTTTCAAGATGTGACAGGAGCAGTGTAATATCGCTGAACCCGACCAGCCATTTGGGATAGCGCTTGAAACCCGTAAAATCCAGCCGGTCAATAATCCGGGAGCAGCCATAGCCACCCCGAACCGCGATAATGGCCCGGATCCCGGGATGATCAAGCATGAACTGCAGGTCCATGAGCCGCTCTTCGTCGGTGCCCGCGTATTGGAAGTAGCGAAGAGAAGGGGAAATTCCTTCCACTACCGCCCAGCCCTGGCTGGTCAGCAGCTGATAGCCGTGGAGAATATCGTCAGGATAGCGGATGGCGCCCGACGGGGCAACGATACCGATTTTATCACCTGGTTGAAGAGGAGCGGGAAAAATCATGATCAAAAATAGACAATATCACGCACAAGGTCTTTCCCCATTTCGGCATTGACCAGCTTCAGAATTTTATTTCTTGCCCGCACAAGTTCTTCGCGGAGCGGAGCCGAATCGAGTTGGACATACAATACGTTTCCTTTCACGAAAACAGAGACCGTCCGGGAAGCTATGGGCTTTCCCATAATCTTTTCCCAGTGGGCTGTTACGTAAGTTTCGTCAAAGCGCTCTTTCAACCGGTATACCTCCAGGTATTTATCAAACACTTCCTTTAGCGGCGTAGTAGACTGGGACCGGGAGCTTTCCGTAAACCGGGGTTTCCTTTTGTTCATGTCGCGTGCTGTGAGACCGCAAATTTAACAGTTCCGGGCGGCATCTCCGGTAACATGTAGAAAAAGTTCTTGTGCCCGGGTTGCGTCATGCAATTTGGTTTTGCCGGAATTTGAATTTATTATTGTAGAATCAATCAATTCTCCGGGATCCTGGTAGTTGATTTATAAAGAAGAGGGGAGAGACTGGGCTCTATGATCCTCTGGCAACCTGTCAAAGCGACAAGGTGCTAACTCCCACCTAAGTAATTAGGAAATATAAAACAGCGTATGAACCTATTCTGCCACACTCCTTCCCAACAGAGGGATTTCGTTTTCTTGCCTCCGGCTCTGCGGCCCGATAAAATTGCAAGCTGCCCGACAGTCGTTCCGGGAAACTTCTGTATGTCCCTTTCAGATCGATGTCCCTTGCGTTTGTAAGGGACTACTACTCATCGGAAGAGGTGTGTGCCGGTCCCCGCGGGCTTTCCCGGCATTTACGGTTATTCAACTATTTTCGTATTCATATTCAAATCGATTGCATTATGTCAGATCAAACCCTAAAGTTCGAAACACTTCAGCTTCATGCCGGCCAACAGCCCGACCCGGTAACCAATTCCAGGGCCGTACCTTTGTATCAGACTACTTCCTATACCTTCAATAGCTCCGAGCACGGAGCAAATTTGTTTGCGCTGAAAGAGTTTGGGAACATCTATACGCGTATCATGAATCCGACGACCGACGTATTCGAGAAGCGGATTGCGGCGTTGGAAGGTGGTATTGCGGCGCTCGCTACTGCGTCGGGGCACTCCGCACAGTTTCTTGCCCTTAACAATATTACAACGGTTGGCGACAACTTCGTGACTACCTCTTTCCTGTACGGCGGAACGTATAACCAGTTCAAGAACTCCTTTAAAAATATTGGTGTAGAGGCGCGTTTTGCGGATGGGGACGACATCAGCAGCTTTGAAAAACTGATAGACGAACGGACCAAAGCGATTTTCCTCGAGAGTTCCGCGAATCCGAGCTACAGCATTCCTGATTTTGAGAAATTCTCTGCGCTTGCCGCGAAATATGACCTGCCGCTAATTGTAGACAATACTTTCGGCGCCGGCGGCGCGCTGATACGGCCGATCAAATGGGGCGCTCACATCGTGGTGGAGTCCGCTACCAAGTGGATCGGCGGGCACGGTACAAGCATGGGCGGTGTGATCGTCGATGCCGGTACCTACGACTGGGGGAATGGAAAGTACCCGCAGTTTACCGAGCCTTCGGCCAGCTACCACGGCCTGGTATTGAATGATGTGTTCGGTAAAAAAGGACCTTTCGGTAATATCCAGTTCGTACTTCGGGCGCGCGTGGAAGGGCTTCGCGACTGGGGTCCGGCTCAAAGCCCTTTCAATTCTTTCCTGTTGCTCCAGGGGGTTGAGACGCTGAGCCTGCGCGTGGAGCGTTCGGGGGAAAACGCATTGAAACTGGCGGAATGGCTCCAGGCTCACCCGGACGTTGAGTACGTGGACTACCTGGGTTTGAAAGAGAACAAGTACCATGGCCTGGCCCGGAAATATTTTGAGCGCGGGTTGTTCGGTTCAGTGCTGTCGTTCAAACTGAAAGCAGGCAAAGAAGCCGCGGATAAATTTGTCAACTCGCTTAAGTGGGTGAGTCATTTGGCCAACCTGGGGGATGCAAAAACGCTGATCATCCACCCGTCCAGCACCACGCACTCGCAGCTGTCAGAAGCGGAGCAGCTGTCGGCGGGTGTTGTTCCCGGCGTTCTGCGCGTGTCGGTAGGGATTGAGCATGCCGATGACATTAAAGCTGATTTTGAAGGAGCATTTGCCGCAGTGCGGTAAGTGGCAGGTTTTTGGGGGGCGCATCGGCAGATGCGCCCCTGATACCGCTCAGATGCCTTTCTGCAGGCTATAGTAACGTATTTTATTTTGACATTGAATGCAGCCGGTAACCAAAGTTTTCAAGTATCCTTTCCAGTTCAACCTGGAGCAGGGCAGGTATCTCCCGGGATTTGAACTCGCTTACACCACCTATGGGAAACTCAACGAACAAAAATCGAATGTAATCTGGGTTTGCCATGCGCTGACCGGGAATGCCAACCCGAACGACTGGTGGCACGGGCTCGTTGGAGAAGGAAAACTTTATAATCCCGGGGAGCACTTCATCGTATGTGCCAATGTTATCGGCTCCTGCTACGGCAGCACCAGCCCGCTTTCGGTTGATCCGGAAAACGGACAGCCTTTCTTCCACCGGTTTCCGCTCATTACCGTAAGGGATGTAGTGGCGGCTATGGAGCTCTTGCGGGAGCACCTTGAGATTGACAGCATCCAGGTCTGCATAGGCGGGTCACTGGGCGGTCAACAGGCGTTGGAATGGGTGATTGAATATCCGAAAGCCATCCGAAAGCTCATCCTGATCGCTGCCAATGCCAGCCATTCGCCCTGGGGAATTGCCTTCAATGAATCGCAACGTATGGCTATCGCTGCCGACCATACCTGGAAAAATGACAGCCTGGACGCGGGTCTTGAGGGACTGAAGGCTGCCAGGTCGATTGCGATGCTGACCTACCGTCATTACGATACTTACAATTTTTCACAGGCCCGCGATAATTCTGATCAGATTGATGATTTCAGGGCCGCTACTTATCAGCAGTACCAGGGAGAAAAATTTATCCGTCGTTTTAACGCATTTTCCTATTGGACCCTCACCAAAATGATGGATACCCACAATGTCGGCAGAAACCGGAACGGTCTTGTGAGTGCTTTGCAGGGTATAGCGCTGCCTACACTTATTATCGGAATTGCTTCTGATTTGTTGTTCCCCGTCCGGGAGCAGTATTTCCTTCAGACTCACATCCCAGATTCCACTTACCAGGAAATTGACTCGCTGTACGGCCACGACGGTTTCCTGGTCGATTATGGTCCTCTAACCAGGATTATCCAGGGCTGGCAGGGGGAGATACCCTCATAGTAAATCCCATTTTTTTCGCGGTTTTCTTCTGAGCAGGCGGTTGGCCGCCCTGTCATTTACAAACTTTTCATTTGCTGCATCCCATTCCAGACCGCGTTCAAGGCGGTATGAAATAAGTCCCAAATGCATGGGTAATGTCATTTGACGGGCATATTCGAGGTTTGATTCGGGCTGTATCCTGGATTTGACGGCATTGACAAAGTTTTGCTGGTGGCCCGGCGAACGGGGCAGCGTTTGGGCTACTGATGCCAGGTCTTCGAGCTTTTCGCCATTTATGACGATTTCCCGCTTGTCGTAATCGCACAGGAGAATACCGTTGCTTCCTTCAAAAACTGCACCAATACCCATTTTTTCGGTGCCTGCATAATTCTTCGGCGGTGCGGGCCGCCAGGATATATCGAGGTCTTCATATTCATAGTCTACCTCTATCCACTCGGGGGCATCTGCTATCCCGTCAGGCGCTTTACCGCGTGCGCTGATTTTTTTTAGTCCCTGCGGGTTGAGCGCCCAGAAAGCGATGTCGGCAATGTGACACCAGAAATCGGCGAATACTCCGCCGGAGTAATCCAGGAAATAACGGTAGGTTCCGTGGCATTTTTCGGGAATGTAAGCGGTATAGGGAGCTGGTCCGAGCCACATGTCCCAGTCAAGGGCTGCGGGCACTGGAAGGGGCGGTGGATTACCAAGATTGGGTGCGCCGCCTGTTTTCCATAAGTGGACTTTATTGACAGTCCCGATGCTGCCCGATCGAATGAGCTCCACTACCCGGTGAAAGTTTTCGCCGGCATGAATCTGATTGCCCATCTGGAATATGCGGTTGTACTTCCGGCAATATTCCAGCATTTTCCGGCCTTCGTAGACATCGTACGAAAGCGGCTTTTCGCCGTAGACGTCTTTTCCCGCTTCGAAGGCCAGGCAGGCTATTTGAGCGTGCCAGTGATCCGGCGTAGCACAGGTAATGGCATCAATATCTTTACGTTCGAGGATATGTCTGAAGTCCGAATAGGTATCAACTTTCGTATTAGGGTGTATTTTTTGAAGACGTTGGTATGTCTCTGCCAACCGATTCCGGTCTACGTCACAAAGTGCGACAATTTCTACTTCGGGCAAATTAGCAAACCATCGAATATGCGCGTTTCCCATGCCGCCCAGACCGATGTGGGCGATGCGAAGCCGGTCACTGGCCCGGACTTTACCACGTAGCGACGGCAGAATGCTGAAACTGAAAGCGCCTATCGCAGATTGGCGTAAAAAGGTTCTTCTGGAGCTTTTTAAAAGGGACATACTTGTTTGAAGGGATAGATCGATGGTATACCGTTTGAGGTGACATCTCCTGAATTGACACTACTTAAGAACTTTTATTCTGATATTTCTGAATTTGACGAGCGAACCGTGACCGAGAAAGGCAATATGCCCACTGGGGTTGAGCACGGCTTGCTGGAACGAACCGGGGCTGAGCTTGGCGGTCGCTTCTTTCAGGTGTCCATCGAGAATTTTCTCACCATTGAGAAACACACGGATGTGGTCGCCCTCTGCAATTACCTCCTGGTAGTTCCACGTGCCCGCCGGTTTCAGGAAGCCGCGTTTTGCAGGTATTATTTTATACACGGAGCCGTGGTATTGGCCAGGCTCCAGGCTTTCGTAATCCGGGTGCTCATTGTCGAGGATCTGCAGCTCCATCCCGCTGTAACCTTTCGTGACATAATCGTGCCGAAGACCGAGGCCATTATTGCCGGCCGGGCTCAGCAGGAATTCAAATCGCAGTATGAAATCAGAAAATTCGTCTTTGGTGTACAAATTCCCGCCTTCTCCCTGTGTAGGGCGCATGGTGATAGTACCCTCCTCAAGCACATATTCGGCGGTGTTGCCTTTCCAGGCCTCCATTGAAGTGCCGTCGAACAATACATGAAAGCCTTCTTTTTTTTCGGATTTCAGAAGTTTAAATGGCTTTACTTTTTGAGAAAATGCCGCCGAAGCATTTAACAGAATGCTAAAAAGACAGCCGATCAGGTAAATTCGATTTGTCATTGATTTGTCGTTGCGGGTTTGGGAGGTAGTGGCGCTGTCGTAAAAGAATACAAAGTGTTGTTCCTTTTAGCAACAGCGCCTTAGTTAAGCATGTGTTACTCGATCGTGACAGGGATCAGCATCAGCGACCGGTCGGGGTCAATGCCGTGTTTGGAAACGGAGCTGATCCGCAAAGGGAGCATATAGGTACCTGCTGCAGCTTTGTCTTTGAGGAGATAATAAGTAAATGAATTTTCGTTTTGCAGTTTGGGAACGGACAACGCTTCTGTGTCGAGCCGGTAGGCTTCGGCGGGCAGAAGTTTGTATGTTGTTTTGTTGGCTTGGTTATAAGCCTCCAGGGCAGCCGCGTCAACGACGATGTCATAGGAAAGGTCCCATTGGTTGTGGTAGTTGGTAGAAACGAACAGGTTAAATTTCGTTTCGGAGGGCGAACCGCTATTGATGGAAGAAGCAATACCTTGCAGGCCTGGAACTTTAAACCCGATCCACGGATCGAGTACCAGTGGAACGACTATCGAAACACTTTGTCCGGGCGCCGGCGCGGGCTTCAGGCCTCCCTCAACGGTGGTGAGCTCAAATGGGATAGCATAAGTGAGCCCGGTCGATGCTTTCAATGCCCGTATTCCGGCTGCATCAAACGTTACGTCGAAGGCCAGCTGGTAGTCGGCTTTTCCAAAGTTAATCTGATTTTGCCCGAGGGAATAATAGTTGTCCGGAAGCAGCGTGTATTCGCTTCCGTATTCCGGCAAAAGGCTTTCGTTAACGGTCAGTCCCACGGTTCCGCTTTGCCGGCCGGTACCGGCTTTGATTGCCGTTACGGCGTAGGAGAAGCCCTCGCCGGTAAAAATTTTCTGCTCATTGATCCCCGTATTGACCAGGTAGACGGAATCGTCTATCATTTTGTCCATACGGTGGTCTTTGCAGGCAGCCAGCAACAAAAGACCGGCTACCGGAATTGCTATTTTTGAAAAAACAGATTTCATCCGAATAGGTAAATATTTAGTGATTAAACCATGACAAAGAATCCGATTGCCTGTCTTGCTTACCACCCATAGTTTTGGGTGAAGTTCTTCATCTCGTTCAATTGCGTCTGATGGATTGGGAAGAAGTAGTGTTTTTTTTCAAAAACACGCACTCCAGGGAAGAGCGTGGCGGTACGCTGCCAGGAGTCTTCGTAGTTGGTCGCTTGTAAATTGCGGGTGTAATTGGGGCCAACAAACTCCTTTTCCGCGATCAGCCAGGTACGGGCATCGTGGTAGCGGTGCGATTCGAAGGCCATTTCTACCATCCGCTCCTTTTGGATGAGCGTTCTGAGCAATGCCTGGTTGCCGACCACTTCGGGATAGGCTTCTTCCATTTTGTTAAGTCCTGCACGCGCTCTTATCTTATTGATGTAATTGAGCGCTTCTGTTTCGTCGCGCTGCGGTTTTTCATTGCAGGCTTCGGCATAGTTCAGAAAGATCTCCCCAAGCCTGAAATAGGGCCAGGTAAATTGCCCCCATCTTCCTTCTTCCGTATTGTTGTTGGGATCATTCTGTCGCCTCCATAGGTAGCCGGCTTTCACGCAGTCTCCGGAAGCCTGGTAAGAAGAAGTTCCGCCGTTGTAAAATGTAATGACCTTATCGCCTTTGGCACGGTTGTACCAATTGAAGCCGTTGGGCAGCACGGAAGCATAAAAACGGGCGTCGCGGCCGACCGTACTGTTATGGGCTTTTACCGGCGCCCAGTTGTCGATCGGGTGCAGGAAGCCGTTGGTAAAACCATCTTCTTTATAGCCCGATTTTGCGTCGATTTTCGGTTGCCCGTCTGCCTCGTAGCCGGTTACCGGGAAGCGCCCGGAAGCTGCCATCGGGTAGGTGTCGACCAGTTTAAGTGAAGGGGCATAGCCACCGTAACCCTCGCGTACCGCACGCGGTGGATTAGCGCGAACGACCCAGGCGGATGCGTTGTTAATCCACCGGCCCCAAATGATCTCCTGGTTCCAGAATTTGAAATAGATGCCCATGTAGGACCTGACTGCCTTTCGCATCGGATCGGTCTCGGTATTGTCAGTATAGAGTTGGTACTGGTTGAGATCGATCAGGTCCTTCGCGGCTTTCGCAGCTGCTTCCCAATGTGCAGGGTTCGTTGACTGCGGGAAAATACTCTTACCATCCAGGTTGGTCATTCCTTTCAGAAAATCGGCACCGTTGAACAGCGGCCTCGCCCGGTAGAGGGTCGCTCTTGATTTGGCGGCTAGTACTGCGCCTTTGGTCGCTCTGCCGGTCCAGGCTTCGTCGGTCCAGGAGGCGGGGAGAAGCGGGATGCATTTGTCAAATTCCGACAGGATGAAATCAAAATTTTCATCGGCAGTATGGCGGTCGACCGTTTCGGGGCGTATGGTGATATCGGTGTCTTTGTCACCCCAGATATATACAGGACCGTATTTACGCAGAAGCTCGAAGTAGAGAAAAGCCCTGATAAACCTTGCCTCCGCTTTCATGACTTCTTTGGCCTGGTCATCTATTTCGACGTTTTTGTGCACATTGTCCATGAAGATGGTTGCCTGTTTGATCCCCTGGTAGTTCAGAGCCCAGGTTTGGTAGGCACCGGTTGTAGGCCCCCAGGAGCCGTTGTTCATATTGAGCCATGAAACCCCCGATAGCCAGGAAAACATACCTTCGTCAGATCGCGGAATGACTGAACCTTCGCCCGATACGGCATCCATTTCATTAGGCAGGAAACCATATACCTGTGCCAGATACTGTTCGGTAGTATTGCGCTTGTTAAAAACTTCGTCCATTGAGATGGCGTTCTGAAGTTCGACGGACAAGTAGTTATCGCAGGAGGTCAAAGTAGTAAGCAGGAAGGATATCGACAAGACCCCGCAGTATTTTATTAGTTGCTTCTTCATCGGGTTAGAAGTTTAGGTTCAGGCCAAAATTGACGACTTTCATTTGCGGGTAGATGTTACCAAAGGAGGTGTCTAGTTCCGGGTCCCACATTTTGAATTTACTGAATGTTAGTAAGTTGACCGCCTGCGCATATACCCTTACCGTGCTCAGGCCGAGGCGTTGGATCATTTTCTTCGGAAGGGTATAACCCGCTTCAGCATTTTTCAGGCGGACAAAACTCATGTCGCGCTGATAATAGGTGGAGCTCTGGCGGTTATTTTCGTTAAAAGCCAGGCTCAGTCGGGGAAACTCCGCGTCTGGGTTGGGGTTTCTGGGCGTCCACCGCTTCTCGGCTACCTCCGAGAAAATCTGGCCGTTGACCAGTATACTGCCGGAAGGGCCCATTAAGGGTTCGCCGCTAATGATGCGGGTTACATTGCCCACGCCTTGGAAAAAGCCGGAAAGATCGAAGTTTTTATACTTGGCGCTTATGCCGAAGCCCCATGAGATTTCGGGAACGGTCGTACGCCCGATTGCAATCCGGTCATAGCTGTCTACCATACCGTCGCCATTTATGTCTTTGTACTTAATATCGCCCGGCTGAACGCTTCCAAACTTCTGGTCGGGGCTGTTTTCAATATCCTGGTACGATTCAAACAACCCGAGCGAAACCAGGCCGAATTGCTGGAGATGAGATTTACCTGCTTCTTCCTGGTATGCCCAGATTGGCGTAGGCCTGTCGTCGTACAGTTTTTTATTACGGTTATAGGTGAAATTTCCCCTGCCTGATACCAGCCAATCTCCCTTGGTGTAGGTATATTCCAATGAGGCATCTACCCCTTTGTTCTCCATTTTCCCGAGATTGACATATTGTGCCACATTGACGCCAACGATCGACGGAACACTCTGTTGTAGTATGTAAATGCCTTCTCGTTTCTCATTGAAATAGTCCATCTGGAGTTTCAGTTGGTCCCACACGCCTAGTTCCACTCCGATATTGGTTTTGATTGCGTTTTCCCACGCTACGTTCGGGTTTCCGGGGTGGCCGGTAGCAATGCCGCCCACGTAGCGCTGACCTGTGCTGCCGAAGTGATATCCTCCGGTGAACTGCATTTCCGAATTATAGGCAAAACGACGGTCACCACCGATTTTATCGCTTCCGATGTAGCCGTGAGATCCTCTGAATTTCAACAGGTTTACCTGTGGCAGCAGTTCTTTGAAGAACGTTTCATTGCTGATCGTATAACCCAGTGCTACTGAAGGGAAGAAGCCGAAACGCCTGTCGGGAGCAAAGTTCTCCGAGCCATTGTAGCCGAAGTTGGCCTCGAAAAAGAGCTTATTCCGAAAGCCGTAGGTGGTCCTGCCGGCAATACCAATGTTCCGGTAGGGAAAGGCGGCGATATAGTTTCCGGGGAAGTTGTCGGTATGCTCTCTTCTGGCAAAAAGGAACATGGCGCCAACACGATGGTCTGTCCCGAAGAGATTGTCATAAATAAGCGACGATTCGAGGTTAGTGGTTTTGGTGCCGCGGTTGGATCTGGCGAGCGACAGATAGTCGCTTCCGTCGGCGTTTTTATGGAAGATCAGGCTTCCGTCTTCGTTACGACCGGTAGCATAGTAGGTGGCCGGGTTTTTCCGTTTATCGAGCGTCGACTCATTGGTGGCGTCCCAGGAGAATTTGACATTGAACTTGAGTCCCTTGATCACGAAAGGGCTCAGGTCCTGCGTCAGGTTGATAAGAGACTGGGAGGTATTCCAGAAGTCCTGGGAAAAACCGGTACTATTGAGGGCATAGTAGGGGTTACTGCCTACCAGCGGCTGGGCGTGTGTTCCGTCAGAATAGTAAGGCGGAATAGAGATGGGCGGTGTGATCATGACGATGTCGTACATGGTTCCCATGTTTACCCCCAGGCGGTTTTTATTTTCGTAGGTGTTGGCCAGGTTGAGCGAAAGTTCGGTCGTTTTGGTAATGTCAATGTCGAGGTTCGACCGGAAACTGAATTTGTTGTAGTTGACCGATGGGTTATAAGTTTTGGTTACCACCGGGTTAAAAATTCCGTTTTCGTTGTAGAAAGAGCCGGCAACGTAGTAACGTGCGATTTTTCCGCCGCCCGATACGTTCATGTTGAGCCGATTGCTGCTGGTTGCGTCCTTGAAAATGGTTTTCATCCAGTCGACGTTCGGGTAAAGATCGGGGTCTTCACCGGAGAGATATTTTTGACGGATATGATCAGGGAAAGGAATAGAGCCGTTGGCGTCGTAGCTGATGTCGTTATAGTAATCGATCCATTGCGCGGCATCGGCCAGCTTGGGAATACGCGTCGGGGAGAGATGACCTCTTTCAAAGCGGGCGTTGATGGTAGGTTTGTCGGAATACTTCCCTTTTTTTGTGGTGATTAACACAATGCCATTCGCTCCTCTGACGCCATATACGGCCGTGGCGGTAGCATCTTTCAGGATAGAAAATGATTCAACGTCTTCCGGATCAACCAGGTCAAGCGGGCGTTCAATTCCGTCAACCAGTATAAGTGGCCTGTTATTGGCTCCGAAAGAACTGATTCCCCTGATCCAGAAACTTGATCCTGCACCGGGTTCGCCGGTACCCTGCACCGAAACGATCCCTGCTACCTGGCCCGCCAGCGCATTGCTGAGCTTACTCACAGGTACCTTGAGGTCTTTGGCCGAAACGGTTGAAATTGCGCCTACGACGCTTTCTTTTCGTTGCGTACCGAAGGCCACTACAACTACTTCGTCAAGGTTTTGATTGTCGGGAACCATGTCTACTTCCAGAACCTTCCTGTTTCCCAGCGTGAGCTCCTGAGTCACGTAGCCCACGAATGAAAAAACAAGCGTCGCATTGGTTTCATCGCGGATCTCGAGCGTATAGTTGCCTTCGATATCGGTGGTAGTGCCATTACTGGTGCCTTTTACCAAAATACTCACACCCGGGAGACCTTCGCCCGTTTCGCTCCGGACGGTACCGGTAATTTCGGTCGCATCCGGGACGCTTTCATCAGTCAGGCTGCCGGTGTGACTTTCGCCAACGGGGAGCCCGAGACTTTCATCCTCTTCTCCTTTGCTTTCCCGGCTGATAACAATTACTTTATTGGATGAGATCCTGTACTTCAGGTTCAAAGGCTGAAGCAGTTGATCCAACACGAAGACCAGCGGTTGGTTTTTTGCAACGAAGTTGACGTAACGGTCCGACCGGATCAACTTCGGGCTGAAAACAAATCTCGCCGGGACCTGCTGCTCGATGTCCCGAAAAACCTGATCAATCTTTTTGTTCTCTGCCTGAATGGTTACTTTGTAGCTTAGCAAACCTTGCGCATTGCTTTCATTGGCATGAACATTACTTAGCAGAGTCAGGAGCAGAATTAGCTGAAGTACAGATATACGCATAAGCAATACCCATTTTTGGGAGATAGTCTTTTTTTGCATAAGTTTGGTCTGTTTTATTAAATTCCTGATAAAACAAAAATCCCGGCTCACCTTTTTGGGGTGAAGTAAATCGTGGTAGCGAAGAAGGGATTTTGAATAATGGCCGGTTATGTTGGTAGCATAATCGGCCGTTTACTTTTTTTGAAGGTTAGGTACTTTTCAGATTCATCATTTTTTGATAGTTACGAGATTAGATTGAAAATTTAGGTTAGTGTTGTAAGCTCAGGAACACCCTTTGGCGTAGATCATTATCTGCCCGTCTATGAGTTCATATTTGGCTTCAATTGCTTCGCAGACAATCGATAATTTTTCCAATAGCGTCTGATCAGAAAGGGTCGCAGTAAGCGGGCAGTCCTTTAACAATTCTTCGTCGAAAATGATGTCTACGTGGTAGGCCGCCATTAGTTCGAGTAAGACCTGGCTGACCGGTGCGTTTACATAGTTGAAGGTGACTGTCGGTGGTGGTGTAACAATAATCTCAGGGGTGTCTGAGAGTTCTTTCAATAACCGGTCTTCAAGTTTGTTGAGTACAATTTTTTGATTGGAAGTTAGAATCAGTCCCATTTTCTCTTTTTCAGGTTTGCTGAAATCGGAAGATTTGAAAACGGACACTTTCCCTTCCCTGACCTCCACCACCGCCTGACCATTACTCGGAGCCCGCACAATAAACCTGGTTCCAAGAACCTGTGTAACCAACTTGTCAGAATAGACAGTAAAGGGTCTTTCCGCGTCTTTTTGAACATTGAAAGCTGCAGTACCGGTCAGAAATACCTCGCGCGAAGCTTCCGGGAAATTGACAGGCAGATTTAGTGTAGCGCCGGGTTCAAGAACTACGCTGCTTCCGTCGTCAAGTATATACATTTGCTTTTTATCCAAAGTGTTGGTATATACCTTTAATGACTTTCCTTTTGTAAATAGCTGATAGCTGGTGTTGCGTTGGACATGAGGCCGAGTATAATGATAGCCTATGCCAACCGCGCAAACCACCATCGCGGCGACTGCCAGTTTTTTGAAAAGCGGCGATATGCTTCTGTTGCGCCCTTTTTCCTGAGCCGGGGTTTCGTCTGCGTTTTTTTCGCGGCGAATCCGGAGAACAAGTTTATTTATTTCAGAATCTATTTCCTCGTCGCTGATAGCGGTAGTATAACGACGGTATAATGAGTCAAGCAGCGCATACGCCCGATCCACGTCGTCGGTTTGCATCGGATACGAGGCTTTAAATGATGTCCAGAATTTTTCATCTTCCCTGCCGTTGAAACGCACCCATTTCTGAAATGCCGAGTCCAACACAAAATCTTCCAGGAGGTAGTTGTTGTATTTTTTCATAGATATTGCCCTACGACTATAGATAGGCGCCCTAACTTCGGAAATAACCAAAAAAGCAGGAAAAAATTTAAAAAAAGATGGGGTTAGCTAAATGCGAGACTTTAAGTCTTTGATTGTCCGGTAGATAAGATTGGATACGGCTTGTTTGGAAATCGACATGACTTCGGCAATCGATTCATTATCCAAATTTTCGAAGAATTTCAGGAAAATTACTTCCTGCTGTCTTTTTGGAAGCGATTTGAGCTGTGTTTCGAGCTGTTGAATGCGGTCTGCGTAGTGTTCTGTCTCAATGAGTTCCTGCTCGACTGAGGAAACCTCCGGGGAGCTGGCGTCGAAATCGAATTCCGCACGCTCAATTATTAACTGATTTTTAAGACTTTCCCGGTGTATTTTCCGCCGAAGTGATTTGAAAAGGTAGAATTTTACAAAAGCAGTGTCGCCCAGTGATTCGCGCTTCGCCCAAAGTTCCATAAAAAGGTCCTGGATACAGTCTTTTACAAATTCTCTGTTGGGTGAGAATTTTATTCCGTATCCAAAAAGGCTTCTGTAGTGCTTTCTTGCAATTTCGCCGAAAGCATTCTCATTGCCCTGGCGAAAAGCATTCCACAAGTCTATTTCATGTTCGTCTGTCCCGTTGATGTTGGGCATTATCGGATGGTTACCGCTTTTGACAAGAATATATCAGGGTAATAATAATATATAGTATCCCTAATAAACAAGTCCGGATGGCTGTTCTTCTAGAATGTTATGAGTTAAAGTTCGTAAAGTTACCGTTTTTAAACGACGATCATCACTTCAATTGACGATTCATAGCTGCACCGCATGGACGATTAACTTCTGCGTGACCAGGGGAGTGCAGGAGGAGGGGTCGTTTTGCTTAAGAACGACAACGCCCCTGCGTTTAAGGAACTCTATGTAAGGTATTGGTACTATACCTATCGTCTTGCCATCAAAAAGATAGGAAGGACGGATGTTGCGCAGGAGATGGCGCAGCAGCTTTTTAAAACGCTTTGGTACAAACGAGACAGGCTGTGTAACCGACGGCACCATTCCGAGGAGAGCGGTATATTCGGGAAGTGAGCGCTTCCGTAATCCCGACGAATACAACGCTGCTGCGGGAAGAATGTCAAACGGCGATACTTACCTGAGCAGGGTCTGGATAAGAAGTAAGTTCTTTCCGGAACGGCGGCGGCCCGGCCCTGTTCGGCCCCGCCGCCAAGCCGTAGCAAAGAGTACCTTCCGGGCCGGGCGGAAGGTATTTACCCAAAAGAGAACCGGAAATGTTGATCCGTAGCCGGGCCGGCAGGTTATTCCCAAAAGACTTTTGTCTCATAGGAAGGGTCTGGCTTTTGTGGCTCAGTTCAGGTTGGGATTGATCGACGTGTCGGCAAACGGCATCGGCAGCCAGTAGCTTTCCCGGGTGATCGGCTTGATCGGCTTGAGGTCGTCTGCGTGCTTTTTGGCGTTGGCCTCTTCTACCTTCTCAAGGCGGACCAGGTCGAACCAGCGGGTCCTTTCGCAGGCGAATTCCCAGGCGCGCTCTTGTACCACCTCATCGGCAAACTGCGCTGCCGTAAGCCCGTCGGCGGGAGACAGCGCTTTTGTACCTGCTGCCCGTCCTCTTAAACGGACCTGGTTCAGGGCGTCGTAAGCTGCCTGGTCCGGCCCCCCGGTGCCGCGCGCCTTCGCTTCCGCATAGATAGTAAGCACGTGGGCATAGCGCATCATGACGCTAGGCAAAGAAATACTTGAAGTCACCAGGTTACCCTTGATATACCATTTCTTGTAGTAGGGATGTTTGGTCAGGCTTTGCTGCCAGGGGATTTTGGTGGCGCCCAGGCCGAATTCGGTACGGAAGGTAGCGTCTTTGCGCGGCCCTTCGGGGAATTCGTAGAAGAAACCGAGCTCGGCAAACATGTCGTCCCAGCCTCCTTCCTCACCGGGCATCGTGGTGCTGCCATAGGTAGCATTGGCAGTACCGCTGCCACCCAGGAAGCCGCTGATCTGGAATACAGCCTCCGCCGTACCCGGTGAAGCCGGGTCGTTTTCAAAAACAGCGGCAAACGTCGGGAGTAATTGGAAACCGTAAGCGTCTTTGCTGTTAATAACTTCCTTCGCTTTGGCAGCGGCCAGGTCGTACTTATCGGTTTGCTTCAGGGGCCAGCCGGCCATGGTCAGGTATACGTCGGCCAGGAAAGCCTTTGCCGACCCTTTGTTAGGCCTTCCCGGGGCACGCTTTGCGTCCGGGAGGTTGTTTTCGGCAACCTTCAGGTCAGCGACGATCAGTTCATATATTTGGGCCGGAGACGATTTTCCGATCGTAAGAAGCTCCTCTGAGTACAGCTCTGTGGTAATCAGCGGGATATTTCCCCAGAAGCGTGTGAGCCAATAATAGGAGAATGCGCGTATAAAGTGAGCTTCCCCTACGATGGTCGTGATCGCAGCCTGGTCGCCGGTAGTGAGGTGGTAGTTATTAATCACGTTATTTGCTCCCTGGATTGCTTTGTAGCAACCATTATATACTGCGTTAGACCGCTGGTTGGTGGTCGAGACGGCAAACTGGTCAAACTCCCGCCAGTCGGCTTTGTTGCTGGCCGGGTGCGTGGTTACATCATCCGCGCCGATCACAGCGGCATTTGCCGAAGGGTGTATGAACCCGTAGCCCCATTGATTGGCTAATCCTCTGTATGCTCCGGTCAGGGCCGATTCCAGGCCATTCTGAGTCGACAATACATTGTTCCCGTACAAGAGGCCGGTAGTGTCTTCTTCGAGATAGTTATCGCATGAGGTTGCGCACAAAAGCAGGACGGATAATATAATCAGGTGATTCCTTTTCATGATAATCGTGATTTAATGTTTTACCTGTTCCCTCCCGGGATAGGAATGTTTTTGAAGTTTTCTCTTGCTCAAAAGCTCAGGTTGATACCTAGCGTATAGGTCTTGGAATTGGGGTAAGAGGCGTAGTCGATCCCGATTGCCGTATCCGTGCCCGACCCTACATTGCTCGATTCCGGATCGGGCCCCTTGTATTTAGTCATCGTCCAGAGGTTCACGCCGCTGACAAAGATTTTTCCGTTTACCTTATTGCCGAGGAAAGCGGTGGGGATGTTGTAAAGCAGGCTGATGTTTTTCAGGCGGACGAAGCTGCCGTTTTCAAGAAACCGGCTGGATTGCGTGAACGGCTGGTAAGTCTTGGTAAAGGCCGGCACATTTGAAGTTTCGTTTCCGGGCCGGTAGTAGTCCCTGATTTCCGCGAGGATAAACTGGCGCGCGTCGCCTGATCCTGACAGTGCGGCCGCGCGGGTATAGTTGAGCTTGTCGACACCGAATACTCCCTGGAAGAACAGGTTGGCGGTAAAACCTTTATAGGTAAAGGTGTTGTTCCAGCCACCTGTCATTTTCGGAAAAGCTCTTCCGATGATCTGGAAATCATCGGTGTTGATGTTGTTGTCGCCGTTGAGGTCCTGGTAGCGCGGATCTCCGGGTACCCGGCCCTGCAAGGCGGCTTTATCTGCGTCGGCTTGTTTAAAGGTACCCAGGTAGTTCAGGCCCCAGTAAGAACCCAGCGGCTCTCCCGGCATGAGCATAAATTCGTTGGTAGTCGACATCCCGGCGCCCACTCCGGTCCCGGTACCCAGCCTGGAAAGGCCACCCAGGCTGATTACCCGGTTTTGCAATGTAGAGAGGTTCAGGTTGGATTCCCAGGTGAACCGGTTGCCCGCTACCGGGCTGCCGCCGATGGAGAACTCAAATCCTTTGTTTTCTATCTCACCCACGTTTTTCGCCTGGGTGCCTCCACCGGCGTAGTTGGGGATGGCGACATTCAGCAGCAGATCGGTCGTATTTTTCTTAAAGTAATCGGCTTCGATGCGGATCCGCCCGTTCAGAAATTCCATTTCTATACCCACATCGGTTTGTGATGTGGTTTCCCATTTCAGGTTAGGGTTTCCCTGGTTGCCCTGGATCACGCCTGCAACGGGGGTGGTGTTGCTGAAAGCCACCTGGGTGGCGCCATACGGCGATAGCGTTGCATAAGGGTTGATGGCCTGGCTGCCCGTTTTACCCCAGCTCCCCCGCAGCTTCAGGTTGCTGAAAAGATTCAGGTCCCTGATAAAAGACTCCTCCGACAGGCGCCAGCCCAGCGCGATGGACGGAAATATGCTAAACCGGTTGTCGGGGCTGAATTTCGATGAGCCGTCTCTCCTCATAGCGGCCGAGATCAGGTATTTGTCCTGGAAGGCATAACTGACACGTCCGAGCAGGGAAAGGAGCGTCCATTTCTGGAACCCTGACGATACGTTAGCAGCCGAGTTGCCGCCGATGTTGTTATAGCCAAGTTGCGGGAAACGCAGGCCCTGCGCATTGGCATTGAAATTACGGTCTGTAAATTGCTGTGTTTCAAGAACCGCTACAGCGTTGAACGAATGCTTTCCGAAAACCCGGTTGTAATTAAGTGAGTTGGTATTCTGAAGGGTAACCTGTTCTGACGAATACCGGGTTGCATTCGGGTTATTGTTCGATATCCTCGGTCCCGCAAAATTGAGGTTCTGCAGGTTGAGGTAATTAATGGCATACTGGAGGTCGAGTGTAAGACCTTCAACCGGAAGTGTGTAGCTGAGCCCCCCAATCGCGTTGACTGTAGTCCGCTCCTGGTCTGCCTGCTGATCATATAGATTGTCGAGCGGGTTGCGGAATACCGACCCGATCGGGTCATTGAACGTAGGCAGCCCGTCGGCTCCGCGGGCCGGCGTAGAAGGCGCCCATGCAAGCGCTTGCCTCAGCGCACTTACACTGCCGCCGTCATGATTGTTGGTCCTTGTTCCGAACAGGTTTAGCCGGAGCGACAGGTTTTTGTTTACTTCCGTCGCCAGGTTGGTCCTGAGGATATATCGTTTGAAATTGCTGTTTTCTACAATCCCTTTCTGGCTGACATAGTTCCCGGAAATCAGGAATGTGGTTTTATCGCCGCCGCCGGAAACGGAAATCTGCTGCTGCTGCCCGCTTCCAGTCCGGAAGACCAGGTCCTGCCAGTCGGTTCCGCCGCTCCGTTTGAGTTCCTGTATCTGACTATCGGAAAAAGGAGACGCTGCGCCGATGGCCTCCGACCGTGCATTGACGAGCTCGGCGAATTCCCCGGCAGGAAGTACATCATACCGCTTGATGACGTTGGAAATGCTGGCCTGGCCTTCGTAGGTAACCTTTATACCCCTTGCTCCTTTTTTGGTGGTAATGATCACGACCCCGTTTGCGCCCCTGCTCCCGTATATTGAGGTCGCAGAAGCGTCTTTCAGGATCTGGATAGTTGCAATATCACTGGGGTTCAGGAAATTAAAATCAGCGCCTACAAAGCCGTCAATTACGTAGAGCGGGTTGTTGTTGCCCAGCACCGAGTTGGCTCCCCTTACGCGGATCCTCGCGTCTCCGCCCGGTGCGCCGTTGGCCTGAGTCACTTGAACACCAGCTGCACGGCCTTGCAGTACCTGGTCGAGGCGCGTTACGGGCTGCTGTGTAAATTCCTTGGTTGAGATAACCGAAAGCGCACCCGTTACATCGGTTTTTCGCTGGGTACCATACCCCACTACCACTACTTCTTCCAGCGCTTTTTGATCCACTTTCATCGAAAGATCGACAGAGGTCCGGTTGCCCACCGTAATTTCTTCCGAAATATATCCAACAAAAGAAAAGATCAGAACGGCATCGGGGCCGGGGACGGCCAGCTGGTATTTGCCCGATATATCGGTAACTGTTCCGTGCGTGCTTCCTTTAATAATAATACTTACCCCGGGGAGTCCGGCTCCGTTTTCATCGGTTACAGTCCCTGTTATGCTTTTGTCTGTCGCAGGAAGGATATCCCGAATACCGGCTTCCCGTTGAATTGTATACGCAGAACCGGTTTCAGATTTATTTCTTGAAAGCGACAGGTTATTTTCACGGGCCTGAAAAAAAGACTCCTGCCCTCTTTCTCCGGGTTTGGTAATGATGTAACCTCCATGCTTCGCCTTTTTATATTTGAGCCCCAGCGGCTTTAACAATTCGGTCAGGCTTTTTTCTATGTTATTGCCCAGTACAACTTTTTCGGGAGACAGAAAATGGCCGTCAACGACGTAGTCGAAATAGATAATGTCCACCTGGTAGTGTTTTTTCAATTCCAGCAAGACTTCTTTTAATGTTTTGGAAACCGGCAGAGGCGTTTTTTCCTGCTGCGTAAAAGTACTGGCGATGAGTTGTGAGAAACCCGGGCCATGACTACCGACGAGTATCATAACCAGCAGGAAGGCCCTTACAGGTCTTTTTGCAAGGTAATTGTGTTTCATGTTAAACTTGATTTAAGGATATAGTTGTTATCGGGTTGTTAAAATGATCTTATTTTTGCCTGCCTTTGAATAAACGAGGTCTTCAGAAGCATCGCAGAGCAGCTCTACCAGCTCCACCGCATTGAGTGCGGTAAAAGCACCGGAAATGGTGAGCGTTGTAAGTTTCGGATTTCCTATCACGAGCGTGACGCCGAAGTTTTCTTTTATTTTTTCCCCGATTTCCCGGAGAGAGGTATTCTCGAATACAAAACGGTGGAATTTCCAGGCCGAATAGTTCGACGGCTGCGCGGTTTTCCGAACATTTACTTCTCCTTTTTCATCCACGGAGGCGAGGTCGCCCGGATGTAGGGTAACCTGCTTTTCGCGGTTCCCGTGCTGGTAGTGAAGCTTTACCTTCCCTTTGTTGAGGACGACTTTTGCACCTCCCGGCCTTGCGTAGACATTGAAGATCGTTCCGAGCACGACTACGTCCAGCTTGCGGTCGGTTTTGACGATAAACCGTTTCTTGTCGGGCCTGGACGTTACCTCGAAGCCGGCTTCGCCGGCCAGGTGAACAACCCGGGCACTCTTCCCGAAGCCGAACCTGGGGACCTTCAGGGTAGAGTTGGCATTGAGTACTACCTTTGAGCTGTCGGGAAGCAGTATGCCCCGGATCTCTCCATAGCCGGTGGAATAGGCCCGGAAGAAGATTTTATCTCTGAAGATCCAGCCGGTCAAACCAATAATGAACACCAATGAGGCCGCGGTGAAGGTTTTCTTCAGCCAGTCAGGATAGGCCGGCCCTTCTTTCGGAAGAGAAATGCCCGACTTCCTGATATCGCCGTTCTCCATCCGCTCCAGGTGACGACCCAGCCCGGCGACCGGATCGGCCTGGTACTGGCTGTTGTTTCTTTCCCACTCCCAAAGCCAGAGAAAGAACAATTCCCGGTTTTCAGGAACAGTCGCCCACTCTTCGATCTGCCGCTTCTGAAAGGCGGTGGCGGTTCCGGAAAGGTAATCGAAGATTATTTCTTTTTTGATTTCTGGTATCATCTCGGGTAGGTTTCTGTAAGGATTAGTAAAATAACCAGCCACCGGTCGGTCAGGAATTTACGGACCTGGTGAATGGCCTGGTACATGTGCGTTTCCACGGTTCTGAGGGACAAACTCATTTCTCTGGCAATCTCCTGGTACTTTTTCCCCTCGAACCGGTGCTTGATGTATACCTCCCTCCGTTTGACCGGCAGGTCATGGATAGCACGCAAAACGTCGTGGTAGAGGTCTTCGAATTGCGTAAGGCTGTCGGGTTGCTGATCTTCTCCGATGGCCATATATTCAGCTTGCTGAAGGGAAGTGCTTCTGCTCATTTCGGCACGTACATAATCGAACGCACGGTAGCGGACCGAGGTGAAAAGGTAGGCCCTGTACGAGGTCTTAACCTTGCGGAAGATTTCTTCGGAATGAAACTGGTAGAAGGCATCGGAAACGATATCTTCGGCGATCTCTCTAGAAGACACATACCGCACGGCATGGCTGCAGAGAGGACCATAATACCACCTGAAGAGCAGCTCAATCCCTTTGGCCGTGTCGCTCTCCAGGGCTTTGCGGATAATCAGCTCGGATTCGAGCTCGGTTAATTTTTCGCTGTCGGCCGTATGCGGGGGACGTCCAGGAAACGGACCTTCCGGTGAATGCCCGTCCGGTTTTTTTTCTGTGACATGGTTAATATATGTTGGTTTTTTCATATTATAGCTAAGTAAACCTATATAAATATACCCCCTTTTAACGAAGACTCTTTACTGGTTTAAAAACACGTAGCCTATAATATTTTTTTTAATAAATAGGAATTTAAATATCTGCCGGAAGCAGGCGGGAGAATTATTGATTGCCCGGGAGAATACTATACTTCCCCCTGCCGGGGAAGTGTATGCGTGAAGTTTTCTTGCGATTCCGCCGAAAGAATTCCCTACTTTACCAATCCCTTTTTTCTCGTTCTTTTGAAGAATTTGTACAGCTCAAACCACAGTACGGATACGCCGCCTACCAACAAAGAAATGCCTAATTCACGCGGGCTAAGCCCGGTCACGTGGAAAAAGCGGGCAAACGGGCCGACATACAGGATGGCAAAGAGCAATACCAGCGTGAGACCTATAATGAGCGGGAAAAGCCTGTTCCTGTTTTTGAAGCTGTCGAACACGCTGTAGAAGAAAGAACGATTTACAAGGCTCAGGAAGATATTGGCGGTGATCAGTGTGGTAAAGACCATAGCTCTTGTTTTTTCCTCGTTGCCGCCGTTCTGAACCGACCATTGATAGGTAAACAAAACTCCCGCCGTGATCATCACTCCCTGTATGATGCTGACAGTCAGTTCACGCAGGTTCAGAAAGGTGTCTGTCATGACCCGTGGCGGCTGTTGCATGGTGTTCTTTTCCATGGGTTCGTTTTCATATACAATGGAACAGGTCGGGCCCATTACCAGCTCCAGGAAAATCACATGCACCGGTGTAAATATCTGCGGGAATACCCAACCCAAAAATAAGGGCAGCGATACCGTTAAGATAATCGGGATATGTATGGAAATAATGTACTGTATGGCCTTCTTGATATTGGTATAGATTCTTCTCCCGGCCGCAATCCCAATCACCAGTTTGCCCAGATCGTCATTGGTAATCACCAGGGAAGCGGCTGCTTTTGCTATTTCGGTTCCCTTGCTGCCCATGGCGACACCTATGTGGGCTGCTTTAAGCGCAGGGCCGTCATTTACCCCGTCGCCCAGCATTGCCACTACCTCACCTTTCTTTTTGAGCGCGTTTACTACACTGAGTTTGGCCTGCGGGAACATCCGGGTAAATAAAACGGTCTCTTCCGAGACTGTCATCAGTTCCTTTTCGGTATAGCGTGCCACATCGTTCCCGGTCAGGACTTTCGTCGTATTGACAATACCTGCCTGGGCGGCGATGCTGCCTGTGGTGTCGGCATTGTCGCCGGTGATTACTTTTACCTTAATGCCGGCGTCATAAATACGGCGGAATACTTCCTGTATTCCCGCTTTGGGCGGGTCGTAAAAAGCCACCAGACCCAGGAATTCAAACTCAAACTCTTGTTGTTTTTCCGGGAAAACATGTCCGCTGAAGCCCGACTTTGCAACTCCAAGTACGCGGTATCCCTTCCGGCCGAAGTCGCCGACAAGGTCCCGGATCCTGGTCTTTTCGGTGTCCGAAAGTGTAGTCACAGCAAGAATTGCTTCGGGAGCTCCTTTTGCCGCGACAATTCTTTCAGACCCCAGGTTTTCAAACAAATGGGTCATCATAGGCGGCTTACCTTCCAGCGGATATTCATGGAAGAGCCGGTAGTCCTTTCTTACGTCTTTTTCCCGCGTTTGTTCGTATACCTTGTGAAGCGTTTTTTCCATGGGGTCAAACGGCACAGGTTCGCTGCTCCACATCGCGTAATCAATCAGCATTTCGAGTTCGGGAGCGCCAAATTCTTTTTCTCCAAAAGTTCTGTCGGACCGGTAATCGTACAGCAATTTAAGTTGCATGGAGTTCTCGGTAATGGTCCCGGTTTTGTCGGTACAAATCACCGTAGTACTTCCCAATGTTTCGACAATGCTGCTTCGCTTGATGATAATCCCCTCCCGCATCAGCTTCCATGCACCTAAAGCCATAAACGTTGTAAAGGCCACCGGGATTTCCTCCGGGAGCACGGACATCGCCAGGGTCAGGCCATTCAGCAGGCTGTCTACCGCGTTCCCGGATTGTAGAAAACTGAACCCCCAAACCATGAGGAAGATAATAATGCCTGCAATCGCCATGGATTTTACAAAGTTCCGGATCTGAATCTGGAGGGGCGAGCTTTCCTCCTTAATGGTCAGGATAGAGTCGCCGATTTCTCCTATTTTTGTTTGTTTTCCGATTTGTTCCACTTCAAAAACGGCAAGGCCGGAAACCGCAATCGTACCACTGTAGACGCGGTTATTTTCCGCGGCGGAATTCTTGAAAACCGAAAAACTCTCGCCGGTCAGAGAGGCTTCGTTGACCGAAAAATCATTGCTATGAAGAACACGGCCGTCAGCGTTTATGAGCTTGCCTTCTTCGGCAATGCACAAATCACCCACTACAATGTCATGGGTCGGAATTTTGATTACTTCAGAATTCCTGATCACGGTGCTTAGCGGTTCATTCAGCTTTTCCAGTGCCTGCAGTGCTTTTTTGCTGCGGTTGTTCTGATAGATGGAAATTGCCGACACGGCAATAATAGCCAGGAACATGAAGACCGCTTCGCCGTAATCTCCCACGATCAGGTAAATTATTGAGATCGCGAAGAGCAGGATCAGCATCGGTTCTTTTATGAGATCGGCCAGCATATCCAGGAAAGAGTTTTTTTCAATCTCTTCCATTCGGTTATAGCCGTGCCGGGCACGGGAGGCCGTCACTTCATCATCCGTAAGGCCCTTCAGGTGGTCGGGTATATTGTAAGTTGACATACGTTGGTTCCGTTGCGGTTATTCCGCTTTATTTTTTAGGGCCATCAATAAAGTATAGGCTCCTTTCCGGACAATTTTTTCGCCCCTCAGGTGATCCGGCCCGGCGATTTCCACCCAGCCGTTCCCGGAACTGCCTGTCTGCACGGGCGTCATTTCGAACCGGTTGTTGCTCAAGGCTTTGAATATATAACTTTTCCCCTCAAAAGTCACTATACTTTCCTCGGGCAAGACCAGCGTATTGTTATCCGGAACTTCTATTTCGGCATTCATGTAGAGGCCGGGAATCAGATGTGTGTCTGCCTTGTCAAAATGAGCATGTATTTCGACAGCTCGGCCCTCTGATATCTTTTTCCCGATCAAAATGATTTTGCCACTATATTTTCTGCCCGGATTGTTGTTCGAATACGCTGAAAACGACTGCCCGATATTTACTTTATCAAGGTCTTTTTCAAATACTTTCAGGTTCAAATGCAGGTCCTTCGGGTCAACCAGTTCGAAAAGCACATCCGAAGGCGAAACGTACTTGCCGGTATTGACAAAAACCTGGGAAACATAGCCGTCGAATGGTGCAAAGAGCGGGGCGGTCCTCCCAATATTGTTTACGTTCAGCCTGGCCGGGTCAATGTTAATCAGCCGGAGTTTTTCTTCCAGTGATTGCCTGGAAATAAGCAGCGTTTCGTAGTCGGCTTTTGCCTGTTGGTACACTTTGTCGCTGCTCGCTTTGCTCAGGTTCAATTCCTTTTGCCGGTTAAATTCAGCGAGTGCTTTCTGCAGTTGTGTATTGGCCGTCAGGTAATCCTGTTGCAACTGTATGTATTGATTGTCTTCCAGTATCGCAATTACCTCTCCTTTTTTAAAATGCATGCCGGGCAGCAGGCGGGTCGATTTAACATAGCCGCCCAATGCGCTGCTTACTGAAACAAGGTTTTGTGGTGGTACATCGATCACCCCATTTATTTTCAGCGTGTTATAAATAGTCTGTTCCTGCAGTTCAGTAAAGGAAAGAGGGAACGAATTCAATTGCTCTTCAGAAAACTGCAAGACATTCCCGGCTTCTCCGGGAGCGGGTTCCTGCGCGGTATTCTCTTTACCACCGCAGCCGGACAAGACAAAAAGAATAAAAAAGATTTTGATATTTTTCATGTGAATAAGAGTTTTGAGCCTTGAGTAATGAGGATCCGACCGATTTCCGATTTCCGATTTCCGAACTCCGATTTCCGATTTCCGATCCCCTTTCATCATTTACCTGGAAATAAGATATTGCAGGTCTGCGATGCTCTGGTTGAGTTGCAGAACTGCGCTGAAATAGTCGTTTTGGATCTGAACAGCCTGGTTATTAAGTATGACCCAGTCCAGGTAGCTAATTTCTCCGCTGCTGAATTGCTCCTGCGCCGTTTGGAAGATCTGCCTGGCGCCGGGCAGCAGTTTCCGGTCATAGGTCTCTACAATGAGCTGTTGTGAGCGGTAGCGTTGCAGCGCCGCCTGGTAGTCGGTTTCCCATTGGGCTTTACGAAGCGCCAGTTCGTTTTCCGCAAACCGGATTCTTTGTTCTTCTGCTTTGATTGTAAACTTTTGAGCTTTTGAAAAAAACGGAATGCCTAAGCCCAGTTCAACTGTATGAAACCGGTTTTTATTCAGGTCTTTAAAACTCTGGTTGGCGTAGCCGATGAGCAAATTCGGGAGGAGCTTTGATCGTTCCAATCGTTCGGACGCCCGGGCCTTCTCTATTTCCTGTGCCGACAGCAGAATGAAAGGATGTTGTTCCGGGCCCGGGCTGAGCAGGCCGTTTTTTGCTATGATGTGGTCAGCGACCGGTTCGTAGCGAGTCGGTGTGTTGAGCATCAATTGAAACTGTATCTTACCCAGCTCGATTTCGTTTGTCAGCGCTTTCAGCTGGATGGCAATGTTTTCCCGTTGCACCTCGGCTGCTGTTTTTTCGAGGAGATTACTTTCTCCTTTTTCAAAACGTAACGCGGCATTTTGAAGGTACCTGGCATACAGGCTGTCCGATTGGTTGAGTATTTTTTCTTTTTCTCGGAGTACGAGCAGGTAATAGAACAGTCCGGTTACCGTTTTCCGGATTTCAATTGCATTGAGATCGACGGCAATTACAGCCGAATTCCATTCTTCCTGGAACAGCTTTTTCTGGTTACTGTAGACGGTTGGAAACTGGAATGACTGGGATATGCCGAATTTTGTATCTGCTACAGGAGTGTTGATTTGCCCGTACTCGCCCGTGATAGCAGTTTGCGGGAGGTTTGCTGCCGTATGGGTCCGTTTCTGATAATACTCAGCCAGCAGGATTTTGCTTTTTTGGGAAAGGTTGTTTAGCGCGGCGGTATCGATAGCCTGGTCCAGTGTAATGGTTTGTCCGAATGCTGACAGTTGCAGGGCCAGGAGAAGTACCGCGGCGGTCCCTTTTTTACCTAGCCGGATTTTGCGGAACTTCAGGTTTTCTACTTGCACAAACAGGGTGGGGAGAACAAAAAGCGTCAGAAAAGTAGCAATCAGGAGCCCCCCGATGACTACGGTAGCGAGCGGGCGCTGAACTTCGGCGCCTGCGCCGTTGCTTACTGCCATGGGCAAAAAACCGAGCGACGCTACCAGTGCGGTCATCAGTACCGGGCGCAGCCGTGTCCTGGTACCGGTTAATGCAACGGAATACAGGTTGCTGTCTCCGTCTTTTTTCAGCCGGTTGAACTCTGCTATCAACACGATCCCGTTCAAAACGGCAACCCCGAAAAGCGCAATAAATCCGATGCCGGCGCTGATGCTGAAAGGCATTCCGCGCGCAGCGAGCAGGAGTATCCCGCCGATAGCGGAAAGTGGGATGGCCGAATAGACCAACAGGCTTTCCCTGACGGACCGGAAGGCAAAAAACAGCAGGATGAAAATCAGTGCAAGCGAGACCGGTACCGCGATCGTCAGCCGGTTTTTGGCCTGGTTCAGGTTTTCAAACGCGCCGCCGTAGGTGACATAGTAGCCCGGGGAAAACCTGAGCTGCCGGTCCGCTTTTTGCTGCAGTTCGTTGACTATGCTCTGTACGTCACGGCCCCGGACGTTGAACCCGACTACAATCCTTCTTTTGGCATCTTCTCTCTGGATTTGTGCCGGGCCGTTTTCAATATTTACGTCGGCTACCTGGTACAGCGGGATTTGGTTGCCTGCTGGCGTGGGAATGAGCAGGTTCCGGATGTCTTCCAGGTTCTCCCGCTGTTTTTCGTCGAGCCGAAGTACCAGGTCAAACCGTTTCTCGCCCTCGTATATCTTTCCCGCGCTCTGGCCCGCAAAAGCCGTGTTGACGATCCGGTTCACATCGGCAATCCGTAGTCCGAATTGCGCGATGCTTGCCCTTTTGTAACGGACAACGAGCTGCGGAAGGCCCGTAACCGGTTCTACATAGACATCCTGGGCTCCCTTCACTGTTTTGATGATTTCACCAAAGCGCCCGGCATATGCCGCGAGGCTGTCCAGGTCCTCTCCAAAAATCTTGCAGACGACATCCTGTCTCGCCCCTGTCATCAGCTCATTGAAGCGCATCTGAACCGGGAACTGAAACCCGGTGCTGATACCCGGCACTGCTTCCAATGACTTGCCCATTTTTTCAGCCAGCTCCGGGAATGTTTTAGCCGAAGTCCATTCCTCTTTGTCCTTCAGAATAACCATCATATCGCTTGCTTCCATCGGCATGGGGTCGGTAGGCACTTCCCCGCTTCCAATTTTGGTCACCACCATTTCTACCTCCGGGTATTGCGTTTTCAATATGTGGGCGGCTTTCTGCGTGTATTCAATGGTAGTCCGAAGGCTACTGCCCGTCAGAACCCGGGTATCCACAGCGAAATCACCTTCCTCCAGCGCGGGAATAAATTCACCTCCGAGCCTGGAAAGGATAAACAGCGCCGCAACAAACAGTACCAATACACCGCCGACAACCAGTTTCGGAAAATGCAGGACCCTTTTCAGCGCGGACTGGTGCAGGTTTTCCAGCTTTTCCATCATCCGGTCGGAAAGCGTTGGGGTATGGGTAAGTTTTTTGCTGAGTACAAGCGAGCTCATCATCGGGATGTACGTAAGGGAGAGTATAAACGCGCCGGCCAGTGCAAAAACTACCGTTTGCGCCATTGGTTTGAACATTTTTCCTTCAATTCCCTGCAGGGTAAAGATGGGCAGGTACACGATGAGAATGATGATTTGCCCGAATACCGCACTGTTGACCATCCGGGTTGCCGAAGCGCCCACCTGCCGGTTCATTTCCTTTTGTGAGATTTTCTGCATCTCGGTATAGCTTTTGCCATGGTGAAGCTGATGAAGTACGGCTTCGACAATAATCACGGCGCCGTCCACTATCAACCCGAAATCCAGTGCGCCAAGGCTCATCAGGTTGCCGCTCACGCCGAAAAAGTTCATCATAATAATGGCGAAGAGCATAGAGAGCGGGATAACGGAAGCGACCAAAGCACCTGCCCGAAAATTTCCCAGGAATAGCACAAGCACAAAAATTACGATGAGCGCCCCTTCAGCCAGGTTTTTTTCAATGGTTCCGATTGCATGATTGACCAGCTTGGTGCGGTCGAGGAAGGCTTCTATGACCACGCCTTCGGGCAGAGTCTTGCGGATTACCGCGATCCGCTCCTTGACATTTCGGATTACCTCGTTGCTATTCGCCCCCTTAAGCATCATCACGACCGCCCCGGCCACTTCGCCCTGATCATTATACGTCATGGCGCCGTACCGGGTTGCTGCGCCTGTCCTGATTTCCGCGACGTCTTTCAGGAGAACGGGGACACCGTCCCGGGTGGCGCTCACCGCGATACCGGCGAGGTCTTCCACGCTGCCCACAAGCCCTTCGCTCCGGATATACAGTACGGTAGGGCCTCGTTCAATATAGGCGCCGCCGGTATTCTCGTTGTTCTTTTCCAGCGCAGCAAAAATATCATCCAGGGTTAGGTTCTGGGCCTGTAGCCGGTGGGGGTTGACAGCGATTTCGTAAGTTTTCAGCTTCCCGCCAAAACTACTTACTTCCGCAACGCCTTCTACGCCCAATAGCTGCCTGCGGACGATCCAGTCTTGTATCGTTCGCAACTGAGTGACGTCGTAGCGGTCTTCATATCCCTTTGCCGGGCGGACCACGTACTGGTAAATTTCCCCCAACCCCGTTGAAATAGGCCCCAGTTCGGGTGTTGCAACGCCTTCAGGAATTTCGTTCCGGACGGCCTGCAGACGTTCTGCCACCTGCTGCCTGGCCCAGTATACGTCCGTTTCGTCATCGAACACGATGGTTACCAGCGAGAGACCGAAGCGGGAGAAACTTCTTATTTCTGTGATGCCGTGAATGTTGCTGTTGGCCTGCTCAATAGGAAAGGTCACCAGGCGCTCGATGTCGGTAGCACCCAGCGACGGCGCCACCGATATCACCTGAACCTGGTTGTTGGTAATGTCGGGTTGAGCATCAATCGGCAACTTTGTGGCTTCATATAGACCCAGCCCAACCAGGGCAATCGTAAAAAGCCCTACGATGAGTTTGTTCCGAATGGAAAACTCAATAATGGTATGTAACATAATAAGTTTTGATCCTGTTAATAAATCGATGGAGCCGATGCTTGTGCAGCCGTTGTAAGGCATGCCCGTAAGCAAAGCGGGTTTAGATGAACCGGCTTCATCCGACCTACGCGGCGCGACCTACGCGGCCCGACCTGCGCGGCGCGTCCTACATAGCGAAGTAAGTCGCAGTCAATTGCGTCGTCAGCCGGCCGCCTTACAGCAGAAGCAGGTTCAGTTCATCCCGGAAAAATTAACAGGATTTGGGCGGTTGCCAGATAGAAGAAAGGAAGTGGCTTTGGACAAAGGTATCGTCTGTCCCGGCGATTTTTTCCCGTTGCACGGGAAGAATATTAACTTCTATTTCAAAAGAAACGGGTTTGGAAAGGACGAAGGAAGTAGCCAGGAAATCGGTATGGACAATAAACGGCAACTTGCGGTCCTGTTCGTAATCGTCGTTATGCGGATGATTTTCCAGGTGATTGCCTTTGTAATGGGCGATCAGAAACCCGGCGAAGGTTATCCCCCGGTTTTTTCCTTTGTGCTCAAAATAATGTTCAATCAATACCGGAAGCTTCAGCAACTGGGAAAGTTCAGTCGTTGAAACCATGTAGATGGTCAGAAAGAATATCGCGAGCACTCTTTTCATCTGCGCATGAACGGTGATTTCTGCTCATAAGCGGCTCGCCGTAATACCCGGGCTTAACCACGTACGCTTCACACCTTTCTCCTGCAAAATTCAGGAAAAAAAGCGATGATTACGCGAGGGGAGGCTAATAAAGATTTTGTCAAAATAAAATAAGTGGCTGAAGGACAGTGGTGATACCGGGGCCACGAATTCACGAATAGACCATTTTATTCGTGCACTCTGTACAACAAAGTTACAGATGGCTGATAATGGAACGCATGGCTTCTATTGAATGGGTATCCAAAGAACAGCCTTCGACAGGCTCAGGCGCCGTCCGGATGGTGCCTGCCGGATGGCGCCTGAGCTCGTCGAAGGCTGCCTACCGGAGGCTGCCGTCCGGATGGCGGGTGAGCCCGTCGAACCCCTTTAACACAATCTGCCGGATGTCTGACCCTCAACCAGGTCAAAAGCTAAGCGTTGTTTATTTAAATCAAAGCACCAAACGTGCTTCGCTGGAATTCGTGGCGAAAAAGGCTTCGGAAGATTTCGCTAAAGCTTCAGATGAAACGACTTGGGACGAGTCAGCGCTTCATAGCCGATAACCGATAAGCTGGCGCCTCGCCCCGTATTCTTGACCCCGGTCCAGGCCAGGGCGGGGTCAAGGTAATCGCAGCGGTTCATGAACCAGGTACCGGTTTCTACCTGGTCGCCGATTGCCAGCGCCGCATCTTTGTCGCGGGTCCAGATGGAAGCTGTCAGGCCATATGCGCTATCGTTCATCAAACGGATCGCCTCGGCATCGTCTTTCACCGACATGATGCCCACGATGGGCGCGAAGCTTTCTTCCGTCATAATGGACATGGTATGGTCTACATCGATCAGTACCTGCGGCGCCATATAGGGGCTGCCGGCTGCATCGGCGGGAAAATGGCTGGGGTCAACAAGTGAGCGCGCACCCTTCGAAAGGGCTTCCGCCACCTGGTCGCGGGCAAATGCTGCTGCCGAAGCTTTCACCAAAGGCCCGAGCGTTGTTTCCGGGTCAAGCGGGTTACCGAGCTTATAGGTCAGAGTGAGCTTTCTGAATCCTTCGACAAATTCGTTGAACACCGATTCGTGGACGTAAATCCGCTCAATTCCGCAGCACGACTGACCGGAGTTAAAATAGGAACCGTCTACAAGATTTTCAACTGCATTTTCCAGGTCAGCGTCGGCCCGGACGTAGGCGGGGTCTTTTCCGCCCAGTTCAAGCCCTGCGATGATGAATCGTTCGTCAATCGCTTTTTGAATAGCTTTACCCCCTGCGACAGAACCGGTAAAGGCCACGTAATCAACCCGGGCGTCGCCAATGATCCGGGCCACCTGCCCGTGATCCAGTGTCAGGTGTTGGAAAACGCCTTCCGGCAGACCGGCTTCCGCGAAGGCGGCCGCGAAGCGGTCACCGCACAAAGGCGTTTGTTGTGCCGCCTTGTAGATTACCGAATTTCCCGCCAGTAAAGCCGGGAAAACCGAGTTGACCGAGGTAAGATAGGGATAATTCCAGGGAGCAATAACAAAAACGACTCCTACCGGCTCTCTTTTTATGAAACGCTGAAAGCCGTCGACAGGCGGCACCTCTATTGTGGCCAGCGCTTCATCGGCAATGTCGATCATATAGCGCGCACGTTCCGCGAAGCCGCGTTTGATCTCGTTGGCGGTATATCGCACGGGGCGGCCCATTTGCCAGGTAATTTCCAGGCCGATTTCATCCGCATTCCGGAGAAAGTAAGCCAGAGCTTTCTCACATATGGCCTTCCTTTCTGCCAGGGGAGTGTGTTTCCAGGCATCCTGCGCTTTTTTTGACAGCGTCAGCGCCTTCTCTATAGATGCGGTGGTATCCAGTTCGCGTTCGTGGTACAGGCTGCCGTCAATGGGGGATATCGTTTTTTGTATGCTCATAACGTTACAATGGAGTTACGTACGCGGAAGTGATACCGCCATCTACCAGAAAGTCGGTTCCGGTAACGAAAGACGACTCATCAGACGCCAGGAACAGTGCGGCGGAAGCCATTTCCCGGGCTTCTCCGAACCTTCCCATCGGGATGTGAACGAGGCGGCGCTGTTTTTTTTCTTCAGTATTCAGAAACTTCATAAGCAGTTCGGTCTTCAGCGGGCCCGGGCACAGGGCATTCACCCTGATGTTTTCACGGGCATGGATCACAGCCAGCTCGCGGGTAAGCGCCAGGACAGCACCCTTGCTCGCCGTGTAGGCGACCTGCGGGGTAGCAGCCCCAAGGATAGCAACAAAAGAGGCTGTGGCAATCACTGAGCCCCCGCCTGCGCGCTTGAGCGCCGGAATTCCATATTTACAACCGAGGAATACCCCCTTGGCATTGATATTCATGGTAAGGTCCCAAATGGCTTCTTCGGTTGTCATGGCGTTGTCGTCGTCGCTGTGCATGATACCGGCATTAAGGAAAAGGATGTCCAGGCGGCCGAATTTTTCTTCTGCCAGCGCCACCATGGCTTCATTGTCTTTCGCGACGGAAACATCAGTTTTGATGAAATAGGCAGTGCCGCCCGCAGCATTTACCATAGCCGCCGTCTCCTGTCCTCCGCGCTCGTCAATGTCGGCTACAATGAGTCCTGCCCCTTCCCGGGCAAACAATAGGGCAGTTTCACGACCGATTCCACTGCTGGCTCCGGTAATAAGGGCAATCTTACTTTTTAGACGCATACTGATTCGTTTTAAAATGGTGATCGTTGTCTTATCTGCTCTGAAGCGACCGACTTATAGGAACAACTCCGGCAGCGTGTCCAAAGGTTAATACTGTTCACGAAAAGAAGAGTCTACTTATGGCTCAAAAATAATTTAAAAAGAGTTTCCGGAGTGGTTCCCGGTCGACTTTTAGTGGTTTTTTGCTGCCGCTTTTCGTTGTTTTCGGCCGAAGTTACCGGGTATCGCTCCATTTATTGTTAACTTTGCGGTTTACAGGGATATTACATCAATGAAAAAGGTAGCTTTCTATACGTTGGGGTGTAAACTCAACTTCTCGGAGACCTCGGCGATTTCGAGAATGTTTGAAGCAAAGGGATATGAGAAAGTAGGCTTTAACCAGGACCCGGATATTTTTATCATCAACACCTGTTCCGTAACTGATAATGCGGATAAAAAATGCCGCAAAATTGTACGTGAGGCACAGCAGATTAATCCCGACGGCTACGTGGCCATAATGGGGTGCTATGCGCAGCTGAAGCCGCAGGAAATATCTGAAATTCCCGGTGTGGATGCAGTACTGGGCGCAGCGGAGAAATTCAGGCTGCTGGAGCTCATCGATACATTTGAAAAAGCGCCTTCCGGCGAGCGGGGCCGGGTGCTGGCGTCGCCGATCGAAGATGCGATCGCCTACCACGCCTCGTACTCGCTGAATGACAGGACCCGCACGTTTCTGAAGGTACAGGATGGCTGCGATTACCCCTGCGCCTATTGTACGATACCGCTTGCAAGGGGCAAAAGCAGATCTGATACGATCAGCAATGTGGTGGCAGCCGCGCATCAGATAGCGGCAAGAGGAGTCCGTGAAATCGTGCTGACGGGGGTGAATATAGGAGATTTCGGAATTATAGACGGCGAGCGCCGGAGCTCGTTCCTGGAACTCGTTCAGGCGTTGGACCAGGTAGAAGGCATCGACCGTTTTCGTATTTCCTCCATTGAACCTAATTTGCTGACGGATGAAATTATTGCTTTCGTGGCGGCCTCCAAACGGTTTGTGCCACATTTTCATATCCCGCTTCAGTCCGGTTCCAACAAAGTATTGGGACTGATGCGCCGCAGGTACAGGCGGGAACTGTACCAGGATAGGGTAGCGAGGATTAAGTCCCTGATGCCCGGCTGCTGTATCGGGGTGGATGTGATTGTCGGGCACCCGGGAGAGACGCACGAAGAATTCCTGGAGACTTATCATTTTCTGAATGAGCTGGATGTCTCCTACCTCCATGTGTTTACGTATTCGGAAAGGCCCAATACACCGGCGACAGGGATCAGGCCGGTCGTTCCGATGAAGACAAGATCCGAGCGCTCACAAATTCTGCACGTTTTGAGTGAAAAGAAGCGGCGGCATTTTTATGAAAGCCAGGTAGGTACAACTGCTACCGTTCTGTTCGAAGAAGGCGATCATGAGGGCAACATGCAGGGCTTCACCGGAAACTACGTCAAGGTACGTGCGGTGTTTGACCCGCTTTTGATTAATGAAACCAAAAAGGTGGTGCTCAGGCAAGTTGATGCGGAAGGCTTGATGGAAATTGCCGAGCCCGAAGATATCCTGGTATAAAAACAAAACAGCCGCCGGCGTGACCGGCGACTGTTGCGGAATAGTCAGGAGAAGGTGGGTTAATTTTATGAAGCCATTTCCAGTAGCTGCTCGTCATGCTGGCTGATATCCAGCCCGATCTTTTCGTCTTCCCGGCTCACCCGTAGCGGCAGGATGAAATCGGTGATTTTAAAGAGCAGGTAAGAGCCGCCAAAGGCGAATAGGGAGCAACCTACCAGGGCAATCAGGTGGTTGATGAAAAGCGTTGTTTGCCCGTAAGCCAGTCCTTCAACGGTTACTGCCGGGTTAATTGAGCTGGTGGCGAAGATGCCGGTGGCCAGCATGCCCACCATCCCGCCTACGCCATGGCACGGAAATACGTCAAGCGTGTCGTCTACACCCGCTTTGGTGGTTCTGAAATGCGCAACTGTGTTGCTGATTACCGAGGCAACGATCCCTATAAAAAGGGAGGCTGAGATGGTAACAAACCCCGCTGCCGGAGTGATGGCCACCAGTCCGACCACTGCGCCGATACAAAATCCGAGTGCTGAGACCTTTTTTCCCCGGGCCACATCGGTAAGGACCCATGCAATTCCGGCCGAAGCTGCCGCGGTATTGGTAGTGGCAAAGGCGGAAACGGCAAGAGTTCCGGCGCTGAGGGCGGATCCTGCGTTGAAGCCGAACCAGCCGAACCAAAGCAACCCGGTACCCAGCAATACAAATGGGATATTAGCCGGTGGGAGGCCATTTTCTCCTACATATTGGCTGCGGCTTTTCAGGAATAAAGCACCGGCCAGCGCGGCCCAGCCCGCCGACATATGGACGACCGTTCCACCCGCAAAATCAAGGACGCCCATTTTGAAAAGTAGTCCGTCCGCATGCCAGGTCATGTGTGCCAGCGGCGTATAAATAAAGATGCAGAACAAGATCATAAATAGCACGTATGATCTGAAATTAACACGTTCTGCCATTGAGCCGGTAATCAGGGCCGGTGTTATAACGGCGAACTTTAACTGGAAAAACGCAAACAGGAGAAATGGAATGGTTCCGGTGAGGGGGGCCTCCATTACGCCATTGAGCATGAAATAGGTAAGCGGGTTTCCGACGATTCCGCCGATATCCTCGCCAAAAGCCATGCTGAAGCCGAAAACCACCCAGATAATGCTGATTACGCCCATCGCAATAAAACTCTGGAGCATTGTTGAAATAACGTTTTTACCATTGACCATACCACCGTAAAAGTAGGCCAGCCCCGGTGTCATCAGGAGAACAAAGGCCGCAGAAACGATCATCCAGGCGGTGTCGCCGCTGTCCAGGCCTTCTGTGATGACATTACCCGGGGTTTGACCGACCAGCAATCCTGCGACACTTACCAATAGCAGAATCAGGAGTGGGATAAAATTGGGCTTGCTCATATTCGTAATTGTTTTTACAGTTAATTGTACTTGTTAGTAGGAGTTTGGTTGAGATTCAGAATTTATAAATGAAAGCGACCCCAAGGGTGGATTGGTTGTTGTGGGTGAATGCCCCCTTGGTATCTTCGAACTCCCGCGCGCCGTTGGGGCGTTTGGCGTATGCATCCAGGCGGAATTCGGGTTTGACCAGGACATGTCCCTCGGCCAGTGTGACGTTGCCTGTGATGGTAAGGGAGTTGACCGAGGTGCCGTTTTTTTGAAAGTCGAGCAATGCGCGGGCGCCGCTGGAATTGTCAAAGTATTCGTAGCGCGCCCCGATCCCGATGTGCTCCGTGATGGCATAGTTGACGTAGCCGGCCACACCGCCCCAGGGTTTCGCGCCCGTTGAATCGGTCAATTGCTGGGACCCAATGGCTGCGTTCAGGCCGAAAAGAAGATGGTCTGAAACCTGGTAGGTGGTGGCAAGATCGAGCATCTGGTAGTAGGCTACGGGTACAACACCGCTTGAGGACGGGTTTTCATCGTTGGTACGAATGGCATTGAGATATATGCTCCAGTCTTTGGCTGGCGAGATGAAAAACTGCCCGATTATCCCTTTTTTGCGGTTGTTGTCGCCAAATCCATCCACCGCATTCACTACTCCCAGCATGAGAGATGCTTTTTCGGAAAAAGCGTAAGTAGACTTCAGGCCGGTATGGTAAAAGGGGCCCATTCCAAAAAGATTTGACAGGGAATAGTTGAAATTGACGGGGGCATCGATCACCTCGTAGCCAATATGCGTTCCAAATTGACCGATGGTAGCCGACCACTTTTCGGTAATATCATATTTAAAGTAAGCCTGTTTGATGGCCAGCGCGGTACCGAGGTTGGCATAATTAGCCAGGTCGGCGTTGGGCCCGAAAACCAGGTCAACTACTACTTCAGACTTTTGGTTGGTGTATTTGACGACAGTTTGGGCGAGGCCCAGGGCAAACTGGTCGGCACGCTGGTCAAACACCCGTGCTGTACCGGCCGTACCTACGTTTCTTTGCGACAGGGGCTTGTTGAAATTAGTTGAGTAATAAGCGTCTACATAACCTGAAAATGAAAACGCGCCTTTTTTTCCGGGCTCTTCCGTTTCCGGAGAAACTGCCAGTGAATCCTCTTTCTTAATCAAGATACTGTCGGAAGAAGAAATCGTTGTTTGTGTTTCTTTGGAAAATCCAACAATATGACAGAACAAACAAAATATTGATAATATAGATATTTTCATAATATTATTTGTTTTAGGTGTTCGTGTTGTTAAAGGCTTTGTTTTTGTAAATATTGAAAATTGAGTTTCAATTACAAAAGCTTTTTATCGTAAAATATATTAGTTGTCTAAAAATTCGTAGTAAAGGATAAGTTTTTGATGCTAAAATATAACAAATTGTGATTTTTGTGTTTCAAGTGTGTTTGTAATATAGTTCTGACTAATTGATATTTTGTAGAATATTATTTTGGTATGTGTAATGATGAAGTGAGACGGGCAAGCCGGCTGAGTCCTGTTGCGCGCGTTTTTGCAGGGGTGGGGCACTTCCGGAAATCGTGGACAAATGGAGAAAAAAAGAGATTTATTTTGTTATCATTGCAGGTAAGTCAGTTATTCCGAAGAATATTAAAGTGAATTTCGAATGAAGCGACAATGGAACGTAATATGCGCGGTGATGATCGCGCTTGTGGCGACCGGTGTTGAGGCGCAGGTTGACCCGGGAGTTTCGGCGAACAATTATAAACATCCGAATAAGGCCCGGCTGGCCCGGCAACCAGCCCGTACGGTGGAAGTTGAAACGATAGCGGAAGCGGAAAAACGCGGCCAGGGAACTGTGAGGTCAACAACTCCGAAGTATAGAAAACGTCACGAAGGGTTGGTGATAGAAAAAGAGGATTCGGTGAACAGGGACCAGATCAACCCGACGAAGCAGCCTGCCCATTACAAAGCCCGGTAGCAGGTGTTCACGACGGGAGTATGGATATAAAAAAAGCCACCGTTTTACGGTGGCTGTAACAGGGGTTACCTGGATTTATTCGTTGTGCAACCAGGCCTTCTTGGCGGTTAGCGTCTCTCTGTCTTCAACTACATCAGGGTCCGGTACGCAACAGTCTACCGGGCATACGGCAGCGCACTGAGGCTCTTCGTGAAAGCCGACGCACTCCGTGCATTTATCTGAAACTATATAATAAAATTCGTCGGAAATGGGGACCTGCTTTTCCTTGCCGCTTACGACGGTGCCATCTCCAAAATCTACCTCATCCAAGCTTGTTCCGTCACCCCAGGTCCACTCAATCCCTCCTTCATAAATGGCGGTGTTAGGGCATTCCGGCTCGCAGGCTCCACAGTTGATGCATTCGTCCGTGATGATAATTGCCATGTTCGACCGATTAAAAGGATATATTTATTCGTTTTGACTAACTTGAATACAAATGTAACTATTTTTAGGTTCACAAATAGTGGATTATTTAATAAATACGTGGCCAATTGGCCGGATTTTACCCAAATACATGATTTCGAAAGACCAAAGAATAGCGGCCTTTGTTGGATTTAGTGAGTTTCTCCGCAATACTGAAAGTGCTGAAATACTGGACGATTGGGCACAACAAGCCTATTTGCGGAACAATTGGTTTGTCCCGCAGAACGTTCTCGCTGCTTTGAGTGCCATTGCCGCAATGCTGCGGGACGAAGAGCGTTTGTCGCAATGGGTCGTCCAATATCCCGAGGTTGAAAACCCGGCTACAATTGGCGTCGTTCTGGCCGGTAACCTGCCGGCCGTAGGCTTTCACGACCTATTGTGCGTACTGATTTCGGGGCACCGGCTCCTGGTGAAGCCCAGCAAAGACGATACGGTTCTTATCGAGCTGATACTTGAAAAGCTTTGTGAAATTGAACCGGCTTTCCGGGAAGCGGTAACGTTCGCCGAGAGGATCAACGCCGCCGATGCCTATATTGCTACCGGAAGTGATAATACGGCACGTTATTTTGAAACCTATTTTGCCTCCAAGCCTCACATTATCAGGAAAAACAGGGTTTCGGTAGCTGTTTTGAGCGGCAATGAGACGGCCGCCGAGCTACAGGGACTCTGCTCGGATATATTCCTGTATTTTGGGTTGGGATGCCGGAACGTATCCAAAGTGTATGTACCCGAAGGGTATGCATTCAGCGCATTTTATGAAACAGCAGAGGCGTTTCGGGATTATGCTGCTCACCACCACAAATATTTCAACAACTACGAGTACAACAAATCGATTTTGCTGGTGAATGGTGACGAGCATTTGGATAACGGCTTTTTGCTCATTCAAGAGAATGAACGCCTGGTGTCGCCCCTGAGCATGATCTATTTCGAAACTTACCATGAACCGGCCGAAGTAAAAGCGCGGCTTGACGCGTTGCGGGAGAAAATTCAGTGCGTGGTTACCGGTCTTGATTTCGGCGAAAAGGAAGTCCCGTTCGGGAAAAGTCAGCAACCCAGCCTGACCGATTACCCGGACGGAGTGGATGTTATGGCATTTCTCAGCGGGATTGGAGGGCGGAAGGAGGAGTAGGAAGTCGGAAATCAGAAGTCGGAAATCGGAAGTCGGAAATCGGAAAATGGGGAATAAGAAACCGGAAAATGGGAAACCAGAAATCAACGGGTTCCGATTTCCGACTTCCGATTTCCGATCTCCCTCTCACACCTTTCCGCGCCCGAAAATCAGGCTGACGATGAAAAGGACTACGAAAATGTAGAAAAGAATTTTTGCGATTTCGGCAGCTCCTGCTGCAATCCCACCAAATCCGAAAACCGCCGCGATAATTGCGACGATCAGGAATATAACTGACCACCTGAGCATAAGACTAAAGTTTAGTGTATTATATAGTTATCGGAAAAATTCAACTCGTTAGTTGAATGAGTCAAATGTAGAACAAAATGACGGAGAATACCAACGTTTATACTTTGTTTTTTCTAGGTGACATGGGATTTTTTTTATCCTGCCTCGTGCTGAAAATTCGGCTGTCAGCGGTACAGAGCGGTATTTCAGCCGGAGGAGGTTGGCCGCTCCATATTTTTACAGTATTTTGCCGTTTGGGATTTGTTGACCGTTACCAAGGTATTTTTTAGAAAATGAAGAAGTATTTTTTGCTTGCCGGATTTTTAATCGCGGCGTTATTAACGGCGCATGCGCAAACGGACAGGTGGCAACAGCGTGTCAGCTACGAGATGGATATCGAGTTTGACACCAAAACACATCGGTACGACGGCAGGCAAAAGCTTACCTATTTTAATAACTCCCCCGACACACTCACTCGCGTGTTCTATCATCTTTACCTGAATGCCTTCCAGCCAGGGAGCCTGATGGATGTCCGGTCACGCACGCTGCCCGATCCGGACAACAGGGTGACCGACCGGATCCGGGATCTCAAGCCCGACGAAATTGGCTATCAGAAGATTAAGCAGCTCAGGCAAAATGGCCGAGAAGTGAAGTATCACGTGGAAGGCACAATTCTGGAAGTAACCCTGGCAACACCCATTTTACCAGGGAGTAAGCATGTTTTTGACATGACGTTCGAGGCGCAGGTGCCCGTACAGATCAGGCGCACCGGGCGGATGAACAAGGAAGGAATTGACTATTCCATGGCGCAGTGGTATCCTAAAATCAGCGAGTACGACTATGAAGGCTGGCACGCCAACCCCTACATAGCCCGGGAGTTTTATGGGGTATGGGGCGACTATGACGTAAAAATTAATCTCGATGCTGCCTACACGGTCGCGGCCACCGGTTACCTGCAGAATGCCGACAAAATCGGGCACGGCTACACCGCAAAACAGGTACGGCACCAGCCTGGGTCAAAGCTTACCTGGCATTTCAAGGCGCCAAATGTACACGACTTCGTGTGGGCCGCCGACCCCGACTACGAACATACGATTGCGAAGGTGGACAATGATCTGGAATTGCACTTTTTCTATCAGCATGATAGTCTCGGAAACTGGAAAGCGCTTCAGTCTTATGCGGTAGACTGCTTCAAACTGATGAACGAACGCTTCGGGCGATATCCTTATAAGCAGTACTCCATTATCCAGGGCGGTGATGGGGGTATGGAATACCCGATGGCGACCCTCATTACGAGCGGCAGAAGTTTAGGCGGGTTGGTCAGTGTGACCGTCCACGAAGCGCTGCACAGCTGGTTTCAAATGCTGCTGGCCAATAATGAATCCAAGTATTACTGGATGGACGAGGGCTTTACCAACTATGCGCAAAGCGAAATAATGGCCAGGCTGATGCCCTCGCCCCTCGATCCCCATGTGCGTACCTATATGGCTTATCGGGACCTGGTACGTTCCGGCGTTGAAGAGCCGCTCACGACACATGCCGATCATTTTGAAACCAATAAGGCTTACGGTGTGGCTGCGTATTCAAAAGGCGCCATTTTGCTGCACCAGCTTTCCTATATCATCGGGAAAGAGGCTTTTGACGCCGGTATGAAAAGGTATTTCGCGGAGTGGAAATTCAAACATCCGAATCCTACAGATTTCAAACGGGTGATGGAAAAAGTTTCCGGCCTGGAACTTGATTGGTACTTTGAGAACTGGGTCGGCACAACCAAGGTGATAGACTATGGTGTAAACCTGGAAGAGCTGAAGGACCAGACGCGGGTCGCACTTCACAGGAAAGGTACCATGCCCATGCCGGTAGACCTTAAGGTTACTTATCAGGATGGCACGAGCGAATGGTTCTATATTCCATTGGATTTGATGCGCGGCGAAAAGAAAGAGCAACAGGCGACCATTCTTTCCGACTGGGGCTGGGCATATCCCGAATATGTCTTCACAATTGGCAAACCCTTGCCGGAAATAAAATCAGTTGAAATTGACCCGTCGCGGCGAATGGCCGACATCGACCTGTCTGACAATCGTTTCCCGGCGGCCCCGTCCACCGGGAAATCGGTACCGGTCCAGGAAGGTGAAATACTAAAGCGTTAGAAGTTGAAGAGGGTACCGATCCTGAAACCGGACCCCAAATACAAATCCTGGTCAAAATGAGTGGCAAACTCCAACCGGATCACTTTTAGCAAGCCTTCGATTCCATACACTTGCTCCGTATAAAAGTAGGTATTGGGAGTGTGGAGCATATGCCCCTGCACATATTCCTTAATTCCGAGCATACGGAGCAGGGGTAATTGCGTGAGCAACAATTTGGGCGAGCGGAAAGAGGCGTGACCCTGTACGTAGTTTTGTGCGGTACTGAACTGGTAATAGGGAAGAAGACGGAAGCCCGTCAGGTGGTCACCCAGTTGCAGTAGGGTCCGGTTGCCCATAAAGTGTTTCATATCCGGAAGCGCCATTGACTTGTTATTAAGGAAACGCCCCCCGTTGAGCTGCATCTGGAGGGTAGAAGCGGCAAACACTTTGGGCTCGTACCGCACACTTCCTTCCAGCAGATCGTAGTCCACATCGCTGCCAAAAACCGGTAGCCCCTTTTTGTAGACTACCGTGAAAACCGGGCTTCGGGGACCTGAATAACGTTTCTTTCCGTTACGCACAGAAAACTGCTGCCAGGGCCGGACGTCCAGCTGCAAAGTCAGGACGGTGTACCGGGTGTTCGGCGAGAAATAAAACGAGGGATAGTCGGCATAGTCCGGTATATTCTGATTCTCCCGTGACAGGGGTTCTCCGCGGAGAAAGCGGCCGCGTTTCTCCAGGTTGTTCAGCCAGTACCTTCGGCCTGTTTCCAGGCGTACATCCAGGTCTGCTATTTCAAATAATTCCTTTTTCCGGTAGGCTGCTTCGATAAACCGGGACTGGTACACCCGCATGTGATTCCGGTTGAGCAATAAGTAATAAAAAGAGTTGACCAGCGGGTGAATGGGATTTTGCCCGTTAACCTGCCGGATCTCCTCTCCGCCGCTCAGGGAGAACGATTGTGTTTGGCCCGAATATTGTAAGGCGAGGGTAGGGCTGAACCGGTTGCGGCCGGTAGAATAATGAACAACAGGAGAAATACGCAAGCTTCTTTCACGCGAAAACCTGCTTTGCCATTCCACGTTTATATCAAAATTAAAGGCTTCGGTGGGGTTAAACGCCAGGGATCTGAGGGGAGATGACAACGACAGCGAGCGACCGCCGCCATATCGGTAACGTCCTCCTGTCAGGAGATGAAGGGGTTTGAACCGCGTCGTATCGGCAGGAGCAGCTTTCTGTTTTCTGACGGCAACAATGCTGTCCCCGACCTGGTAGCTAACTACTTCTGTACGGGTAAGTGGCACACCTCTTACGGTGTTCCAGTACGCGGAATCGCGCCGGTTCGCCAAGGGTTCGACGACAATAGAATCGCGCCGCATTTCCCGTGGGCTTTGTCCCGGGTTTTCCGTTTTTCGTTGCTCGTTCTCATACCTGCGCACCATTTTTTTGAATTCCCTGGCGTCGGTTTTTTCTCCCGAGGAAACGTAATTCTGCAGAGATTGCTCCAGCGCCTTGTTGCCCGGCCTGGCCGGTGGCTGAGCCGCTTGCCCGGCATCCGTAATTGATACGGATTCCTTGAGTACCGGATCGACCCGAAGCTTTTCATACTGGATGGATACCACGTAGCTAAACTTCCCGGCAAAACCGAGGTAACTTCCTTTTATGTCGAAATGCTGGCTTGACGGAATCCAAACGTCCTGTGTAGGCGCATACAGTTGCTTTACATTTATATTAAAGCCCTGCCAGATGGTTTCGAGGTTAAAACTATGAATGGCCCACCGGTTGTCAAGAATGTAAATGCTGCCCCTGAACACACCTTGTTTGAACGATTTCGGCGTTACTTTTATCTTGTTGACTACCTCGCCGCGGTCTTCGAAATGGCCCTCGTATTCAAATTTGTAAATGCTCAGGGCTTTGGGCGAAAGCGGGGTCACCGTGCCGCCGACTTCAGGGTCGTAAAAGCTGGCGAATATGAATTCGTTGGGGGTCGGAGTACTGTTGTCAAGGTTGTTGCGGGTAGAGACGATTCTTTGTTTGTAAGAATTGGGCCGCGTGAAGTCTACCTTGGATACGCTTTCGTTTACAAAAGCCACGTTTTCCCTGATTCCCTGCTTTTGCATGCGGCGGCGCATCAGCAGCGGGATTTTAGTAGGCAGCGCGGTGCTTCTGGCATACACGGAAGCCGAGTAAGACCGGATTTGGAGCTGGTGATACCGCGCCTTGGCAATTGCCCGTCGCATGATAGCGTACGCGGGATCTTCGGTGTCTTTACCGACTTTCAACTCGTGAAGCACCAGGGGTTGTTCCGAAAGCTTAATGTCGAGGTCAATGGGGGTATTGCCAACCGACACCTCCCTCTCTATGGTCTTGAAGCCGAGGTGCTGGAAATGGAGAATGTGAGAGCCAGCTGCAAGGACCAGTTCGTAGCGCCCGTCTTCGTTCGCCAGTGTGCCGAGGCTAGTTCCTTTCACGTTGATCCCCGCAAAAGGAAGCGGTTTACCATTCTGATCCGTTATCTTCCCGTGAACCCCGACCAGCGCCTGTCCGCTGACAAAATGACTTGTCAGGGAAAAAAGCAGGCCGAGTATGAAAAAATATAACTTCACCGCGATCAGGACTTCGGCAATTCGGCCAGGAAGGCTTTGAGCTCGTTGGCCAGGTCATTTATCCGGCTCATGTTCTTCTCAGGAAGCCCGTTAATTGCGTCAAGTTCGGCAATCAGTTTTTCCAGGGTGGGGCGGAGCTGATTCTCCTGGTGGGTAAACCCGCCCCGATGCAGAAAGTCGACTGCAGTCTTGTTCACTGAAATCTCATAGGTGTAATCATAGCCGGAATGCCCGCGGGACAGAATTTCAATCAACTCTTTTTCTTTCAGGTCGTCTAAAATCACGTCCACGGCGTCGACGCTTATTTTGTCGGAGAGCGGAAAATCGTGCGATTTAAATTCTTCATAATCGCCCAGGTTGATTTTTTCAACCAGGAACCGGAGGTAGCGATCAGAAAGTTCAGGCGTGATGAGCTCGTTCATAGTATCGGATGTTGTATGCGGTTAGGCATGGCAATTTAACATTCGGCAGGCAAATGCCCACCTTCCTGCCATTATTTAATCTCTACGAATTAATCCGGTACGGTATTGCTTTCGGCGAGTTCGCACACCTCGTTCAGTACGATCCTTCTTTTCTTTTTTGAAAGCGCGAGCCGGTCCAGGAAATGTTCATTCTCCATAATGTCTTTTACCATGATGCAGGAGGCGGCGAGCAGCACCTCTTTTTCTTTCGGGGTGATCGTGGTCAGGCAGGTGATCGGGTACAACGCTTTCTGGTCGACCAGGTTTTTGATGCTGGCGCCGGAAGGATAGTCCCAGGATAACATCCTGATGCCGTAGTATTCTCCGAAATGGATAGAGTCCGTGGTGAGGTAGGCATTGGTGATCAGCCATCCGTTCGAAAACATCGCTTTACCACCGAAAAGCTCATATTCCCGCACGGAAATGTCTTTGATCCTGGAAAGAAGGTACATGGGGGTAGTTACCGAAATTTTGGCGTCGACGGTATTTCGGAATTTGCACTCGATCCAGAAGGTCTCCCGGTCTTTTTGAGCAATCACATCGGCTTCATGCATAACCGCCAGACCGGGTATGAGCTGTCCGGTCATGGTTTTGTACCCGTAGCTGTGAAAAAACCGGGCCACCCATTTTTCGAAATAATAACCGGCCGGCCCAAGGTCGCGAAGCGCTTTTTTTAGGCTGTACCGTGCGGCAAAGGAATTGGCTACTTTTTTTAGTTGCTTGAAGGCGAGCTGGTAAAGAGACCTCGTAGACATGCCTTCGTAGAGTGAAGGAAGAATTTCTTCAATTACCTGTTCGACTTCCTCCCGTTTTGCACCTGATTTATAGAGTGATACGCGTAGCTTTTCGAGATCGAACGGGATCTGTTCGCCTGAAAATTTGGAAAGATGAATGGGGGGATTCGGGCTTGATTGCATGGTAAGGATCTGGTTACTGCATTGGAAAGCAAAAGTAGGGAGGAATTCATAAATCGGAAACCGGTCTGACGGCGAGCCTCTTGTCTTCACCAACCGATTTTGTATTTTTGGAAGCGGAACCTGATCCGGAGCGGCTCAAACCTTATTTCCCATGACCAGACTAAAACTGACCTGTTTTATTACACTTTTTATGATGACCGGAGCAATGGCGCAGAGCCAGGTAATTCCGCTTTGGCCGGAGGGCCAGATTCCGAATGCTATCCGGAATGATATTGTGGAGAAATCGGAAACGGACGATAAAGGCATCCTGCGCATCAGCGGGGTAACGGTACCAACCATGACCGTCTTTCTGCCGGAGAAAAGCAAAGCAACGGGAGCGGCGGTACTGATTTGTCCGGGCGGCGGCTACGGGATCCTGGCGGCGAGCCACGAGGGCAGCGATCTTGCCAGGTGGTTTAACGAGCGGGGAATCGCCGGGGTGGTGCTCAAGTACCGGTTACCCAACGCCAAGGCCATGGTACGTCAGCACGAAGTACCTTTGACCGATGCCATGCAGGCGATGAAGCTGATCCGGAAAAATGCGGGCGAGTGGCGGATTGACCCGGACAAGATCGGCGTAATGGGCTTTTCCGCCGGAGGACACCTGGCGGCCACACTGTCTACCCATTATCACCGTGGTGAAAAGGCGTCGGAGGGAGCAAAGCCGAACTTTTCGATCCTGATGTACCCGGTTATTACTTTTTCCCAATTGAATACGCATATTGGTTCCAGAAAGAACCTGCTCGGCCCCGACAGCTCGGCCGCGCTCGTCACTTACTACTCCAATGAACTGCAGGTAGATGAAAAGACGCCACCTGCTTTCCTGGTCCATTCTGAAGACGACAAGGCAGTTCCGATAGAAAACAGCATTGGCTATTACCTGGCCTTAAAAAAATACAAGATCCCTGCCGAGGCGCATTTCTACCCGGAGGGCGGGCACGGTTACGGGTTACGGACAGACGGGAAAGGCTCACTTGCCGGATGGCCGCAAGCCCTGGAAAACTGGCTGAAGTCGAGGGGGTATCAGAAGTAGGGGTGAGGTATGAGGTGTGAGGTGTGAGGGGTGAGGGGTGAGCTGGATCCGGTGTTGATGCCAGTGATTGATTATTTCGAATTCCATCTCCAATTCCAATTCCAATTTCCGATTTCCGACTTCTGATCTCCGATTTCCGATTTCCGACTCCCAATCCAACATTCCCGCTCAATGCTATCAGTACTTATTATTTCGTGGTTGCTGAATTTCGTGCCTGCCGGCGAGGCAGGACCTCTAAAAAAGCCGGAAAAGCTCCACTTCACCCAGGCTTGGGTTTGGCAATATCAAAATGACTGGATGCCTGCCGGAGACATCGGGCATCGGGGTGAATTTTTGGTTTATCGCGATACAACGGCCAATACCTGGCTGTTTGATGCAAAGGGTTACGGAAGAACCGGCAGCGGGTTTGACTTTATTGTCGGCAATCCGGACGGACAGTTTGTCTTCTGCTTCAAAGATGACAAGGGAAAAAAGCGGCGATCCGTCAGGAGTATTTCGGAAATCACGACCTCGAGAAGTGACGACAGGATTATCAAACAAGAATTTGAGGCTTCCAATCAGGCCACCGGCAAGTCCCGTAGTTTCGATTTGCAGGCCGGAGTGGCAACGGCCGGGAAAGAGTTTGTTTTCAGTCCTTCCCGCAGCGAAGAAAAGACTTTTCGTTACCTGGCCGATACCCAGGTGGATTTTCAATCCATTGTCTATTTCAACTTTATAGAGGGCGAAGTGAAGCTACCTTACCATTTTCCTACCGATATTCCGTTGGGAAAAATGTTATTGGAAGACAGCACCACCTACCAGGATGGAAGAAAGATTGTTTTCCGGCTGAAGGCAATCGGCCCTGCCGAGATAAAAGTCGATCTCTCCCAATACCGGTAGGGGAAGTCAGACCGTACCAAGGTTGATAAACACCACGTAGGCAATAAACAAACCGACCACAAGCACCATGACGCCGGTAACAAGGGTGGTCCATTTGTTTTCTGCTTTCAGACCGAGCTGCGGTATGTTGCAGACGGATGGATCGGATTCAAGGTAAACCAGGTCCACCTGCGAGCCGACTGGTATAATTTCGCCTTCGCTCAGCTCTTTCCGGTGGCGCACCACATGGTCTTTGCCCGAAGGCGTCGGGAAGCGTACCGCGATTTCACTCAGTTTGGTATCTTTACTTTGTTGCAGACCCAGGTTCCGCACCTCCAGGAGGAGGCCCTGGGTAGCGATACCATTTGTATTAAGCCCGTTTATCTTGGTTTTGTAGACCAGGAAGTTGCGTATGAAGTAAGCGGCAACCAGGATGCTCACAACTGCGATAGCGAAGACAATGGTCATAGTTTGCGTCTTTTGGTGATTGAATGTATAGTGAAAGTCAGATCCGGTCAATCAGTTCCTTTACCTTCCTAATGGGTTTTCCGACAATGTGATCTGCGATAGCAGCCGCGTGCTCGCGGCCGTTTTCGATGAAAACTTTCTCCGTAAAAATACCGGCCATTACCGTTCCGCACAAGTAAAGGCCCGGTACGTTGGTTTCAAAGGTTTCTGCGTCGCGGAAAGGGACTTTGGTAACAGGGTCCATGGCAACCCCGCATCTTGCCAGCAAATGTTCGTCCGGCAGGTAACCGGTGAGCAGGAAAGTAAAATCGGCCGGAAGCGTCTCCGGCTCATTGGTTTCAAGGTTTTTGATCCGGACAAGTCCCTTCCCGATTTCCGTTACTTCGGAGTTGAACCGGACGTTGATCCTGCCTTCTTTAATCCGGTTCAGAACGTCCGGGATCAGCCAGTATTTTACGGTTTTTCGAAAGCTGTCGCCCCGGTGAACAATGGTGACGCGTGCGTCTGTCCGGTACAGCTCAAGCGCCGCTTCGACAACCGAGTTCGCGCCACCCACCAGCACTACATCGGTGAAAGAGTACTTGAAGGCCTCGTCGTAGTAATGAGAAACATGTGGTAGCTCCTCGCCGGGAATATTGAGCTTTCGGGGCAGGTCGAAATAACCGGTAGCCAGTACTACTTTCCTGGCAATGAATGAGTTACCGCTTTTGGTCACCACATGGAACAAGCCGTCGGGCTGCTTTTCTACCAGATCCACCGTGGTAAAAAGCTGAAAATTAAGCTGATAGTAGCCGGCTACTTTCCGGTAGTACTGAAGCGCCTCATCCCGGTTTGCTTTGAAGTCGGCGATAGTAAAGGGAAGACCGCCAATGGAAATATTGTCTACCGTCGAAAAAAAGCGCATTTTTCGCGGGTATTTTCGCAGCGATTCAGTCAGACTTCCTTTTTCCAGGATCAGGTGAGTCAGGCCATATTTGGCCGCTTCAACTCCCATGGCCAGTCCACACGGGCCGGCCCCCACTATCACAACGTCGTAAACCAATTGAATTCGGGTTTGATGAAAACAAATACTCCAATAGCCAAAAATACGTCTTTTTTTATAAGGTCAGGACGCCTAGTTTTGCAACCTCAGTGAGTTATCACGTTTGATTGGGTTTAGAAAGAGAAATTACCGTTCATGTCTGTTTTCGGCGAATTTTGTGATTTGATGGATCAATACGGAGCGTCGGGAATCCCTTTTATCTTCGCGGTCGACTACAAATGCCTGAAGCCGCTGATCTGGAAAGCCGGGGAAGTGCCTCCGGATGTCAGCTACAATTTTGGCGGTTTTTCCAATTGCAGCGATGATGACAATACCGGCATGGCTGCAGCAGGTTTCTTAAAGCATCCGCTTTCATTTGAGTGCTATGAAAAGAGCTTTTCACTGGTAAAAAAAAATATCGGAAGAGGCGAATCGTTCCTGGTCAATCTGTCGGCGCCTACGCCTGTTGAAACGGAACTCTCATTCCCGGAGATTTTTGCCCGGAGCCGGGCCCGGTACCGTTTCAGACTAGCTGACGAATTTGTGTGCTTTTCCCCTGAAACTTTCGTGAAGATCCGGGACGGGATCATCGCTACCAACCCGATGAAGGGGACCATTGATGCAGGAATGCCCGGCGCTGCCCAGCTTGTGCTGGATAATCCGAAAGAAGCGGCGGAACACGCCACCATTGTGGACCTGCTGCGGAATGACCTCAGCCGGGTAGCGGAAAAAGTCTGGGTGGAGCGGTACCGGTACCTTGATACCATTCGTACCTCCGATAAAACACTTCTGCAGGTCAGCTCGGAAATCCAGGGGGTATTACGCAGTGAGCTCAGGCGGTCTTTCGGAACCGTTTTGTCGGAAATGCTTCCAGCCGGTTCGGTTACGGGCGCTCCCAAAGTGCGGACCTGCCAGATAATCGAGGAAGCGGAGGGGTATGAAAGAGGCTATTACACCGGCGTGATGGGGTATTTCGACGGCGAATGTTTTGACAGCGCCGTTATGATCCGTTTTATCGAACGGGGGGCATCCGGGCTGATTTTTAAAAGCGGGGGCGGCATTACCGCCAACAGCGACGCGCGGTCGGAATACCTCGAGTTGATCGACAAGGTTTACCTGCCTATTCCGGCATCTCCCGCTGAAAGTTGATTTCGGTCAGCAAACTGACGGCGTTGAAGCGAAAAATTAGCTTGTTGGCTTCAGCAGACCGATTTTTATCCTGGCACTGAGGTCCGGATTCAACAAAATAGATGTAGATTTTCTGATTCCTCGTCCCCAGTTGCTGAATGTCCGGCGCCCCGAACATTTTGCCGATTTCATTTGAGTTCTTGCCCAGTAATTCCGGTTTGACCTTGCCGATGTCGGGGATTTCTTCCTTGCGGAAATCCTGGCAGGCGCCGCGGTCATTGCGCCATCGCTCCAGGTCGATGTCTCCAAATTTGGCAGGTCCGCTGCATGAAAATGCTGCCGCCGCAATAACAATAAGCCAGAAGGTATGTCGCATAGTGAGCCGGATTAAAGTGCGAATTTAAGCCGGTTTTACCAGAGCGGAGGTCTTGAGCCGATATTTTTGATAAAACTGCGGACCCGTCGCATTACCAGCGGAGACTGGTGCGTCCCAGCTTGTCCTTTTCTTCCTCTTTCCAGTGTTGAATCGTTTCGTCAAGCAATTCGTCTTCAGCGGCGGCAAATTTGCGGCGGATCCGCTGGGCGCGGCTTACTTTTTCTTCCGTCTGGTATTTTTCTTCGTCGGCGAAACGCAGCAGGCGGGCTTCGCTGCGCTGGCGGTTTTTGGCTACCTTCTCCTCTTTGTAAATTTTAAGCTCCTGTTCATGCGCTTCCAGCAATTCGTCATAGGGACCGCGGGAGGAAATAAATTTGACAAAAATCGGGGCGATTTCAATCGCGATAAACAGCAGAACGAGGAAGATGTTGGCCAGGTACATGGCATTGCTTTCAGCGGTTAATGCCCCAAGGGCCTCTATGCGTGCCGCAAACCCGTCATAATGATCTATGCTGACTTTCTGCTGCACCACTACCTGGTCTTCTTTTTTCCGAAGCTCCAGGATCTGGTTTTCGAGCACGGCAATCTGACCGTGCACGCGGGTTTCGGTCTCGGTCAGGTCACGTTGGGCGTCGTTAAGCTGTTGTTCTTTTTTCCGGGCATTGGTCCCGATGCCGGCGATGCCGGTGGTTCCGGTTGTTTTGGTCCCGAAGCGCTCAAAATCGTATTCCTGCTGTTTCTCGTCTCGGAACCTGGTCTTATCGGCTATTTCCTGTTTCAGAGCTGCAATTTTGCCTTCAGTTTCAGCAAATTCAGGGAGCCCTTTGCGAATGGCTTCCCTGGTACGGATCATTTCTTCGGATTTCCTTACGTCAAGCTTCCGGTTGATTTCCTTCTCAAATATTTTTAATTCGAGCGGCTTCGAAATTACCACTGCCAGCAAAACAGCCAGTCCCAGCCTCGGCAGCACCATTTTGAATTCCGACCAGAATTTCCCGGTTTTCACCAGGCTGCTCACGATGTACCGGTCGAGGTTGAAAATCATCATTCCCCAGACAAGCCCGAAAAACGCGGCGATCCAAATGTTCTCAAAAACCGTGAACAATGCGTATCCTGCCGATAATGAGGCCAGAACACCGGTAAAGAAAACAGTTGCCCCGATGCCGGCATACTTCTCTGATTCGCTGGGGCAGCGCATCAGAATGGAACGGTTTACGCCGGAGCAAAACCAAAAGAAATCGCGGAATGACTTCATGACAGGGGTCGTTTTTTTCTGAGGTGTGAGGTATGGGGTGCAAGCCGGCCCACACCCCATACCTCACACCTCACACCTAACCATAAAAATACGATTAAACTCCATGGGTTTGCAACTCGCAATGGGTAAGCGGTTCCTTTTAAATATAAATGGCAACGGGCGCCTCTTATCAGGCGCCCGTTGCCATGGAGCATACAGGTCTCAGGCTTAGAAGTGAACCTGTAAGCCTGCGGTCCATCCGAAATTCAGACCGTTGAAGCGGTCTCCCTTTTCACGTGTCCAGACAGGTCTGAACGGGAAGTTGAAGTCGTCGTCGTCTTTGTCGTAGTAGGTGAAACTGAAGCTTGGGCCGGCGAAAAACTCAAGTTTGTCTGCTACTTTTAAGGCCGGGAGAAGGCGGAGGGTGACCATTTGAACACCGTCGTCATCAAATGATTTCATCAGGGAGCGGGACACAGCCTCGCTTTTCAGACGGAACATCGGGCCGAATTTCCAGTTGGCGCCGAGACCGCCCTCCATTGCCAGGTATTGGTCGCCACCGGGTCGCTTGTTATAGCCTACGCCGATAATGCTGTAGAGTTTTCTTCCGCCGGAACGAAATACGATGGTGGTCGTCATTGTCTCGTCCAACTGCGCCCCAAGTCCCTTTTCTCCGTTCTTGATAAGGTTGATCACACCGATGGAATAATCGCTACTCTCCGCAATATTCAGGAATCCAGAGAGTTGAACGCCGCTTACATGGCGTGCGATGTTGATGAAGCCGCCAATCTGGGAGTTTACATCGACCGCCCTGTTACCGACTCCGGCCACCTGTACGCCTCTTACATTGCCTTTTGAATGGTTGAAAACGCCGGCCACCTGGTTGTCGACCGCACCCGACAAGTTGTAGACGCCCGCAACCTGAATGCCGCGGGTTGTGTCTCTGACATAGTTGCCGATTCCGGCAATCTGAGCACCCGAAGCCCTTCCGCCGACCTGGTTGATAAGCCCGGCTACCTGTACGCCTTCTGCGTTGTTCCTAATAATATTGGCCAGGCCGGCCAGCGCAAACCCGGTTTCATTTTTGGAATAGCCCGAAAGGAAATGAAAGGAGAACCGGTTCGAAATCTCACCGGCGGCTTTTCCGTTGGTGCTGAGCGGATAAATAAAACCCACGTGGAAAGTAGAGGTGCTGTCTTTTTGAGCGGTTACGTTAGTTCCCGCCAATAGCAGGGTAACCAGCGCTGCGAAAGTAAAATGTTTCATTTGTGTGAAAGAGGTTTGAGCAGCGCGGCGGACCGCTGTGAGCCGTGAGGTGTTGGCTTTCATTGCTATACTATTAAATGGTTATAAAAAGGTTGATGCCGCAGCGGTGGACCGCCGTGAGTGATGGGTTTTCGTTAATCGGCGGCGGACCATATGGCGCCGGCGCCTGGAACCCTATCACTCATGGCTATCCTTACGACAACGCTGCCAGCGTTTGCCCTAATTTTTTTGGACTTTTTTCTCATGACTGCCTGTGCGGCCTGAAGAATGGTACAGGATGATTATTAATTTTATTTGAATCAATTCTAAACAATTGTATATTGCGGGCCGGTAATCACTTTGTACAGTCATTCTGAATGAAATCTAAAAGCGCTTTCCTGATTTTTTTCGTGTTGCTGGCGTCGCTGCAGGCCGTTGATGCGCAGCCGCTCCGGCCGGTAACGATAAAGAACCTGCCGGCCGATCCGGACCCGCAATCCAACCGGTATACATTATTCAGTTTTGCCAGGGGAGAAGCTGTGCCTTTGAAAGAGATGGAGACAGACCAGTGGGACCTGGGGTTCAAAGGAACAAGCATTATTGTCAACGGCGGTGGGGAGCGGAAAGGAAAAGGCGGCGTTTTTCTGGTAAACGGTACCTTTGACGCACTCGAAAAGCTTCCCGAAAATACCCGCTGGCATACGGACGAGCCGGAGAAGCCGGCGATTCCGGCGGGCTCAGGGAACGGTTGGTATGAGTACGTGTTCACCACCCACGAAATTAAGCCGTTGCCCAACCGGGTACTGTTGATCAGGACCGCGGCCGGCAATTACGCCAAAGTAGAAATCATCAGCTATTACCGGGATATAGAAGGAGAAACAGACGCGCCGGGGAGGTATTACACTTTCAGGTACGTTTACCAGCCGGATGGTACGGGGAAATTCTGATACGCAATCATAAATTCTTTTCAATGCGTTTTTTTTATCGTTTGGCCGCCAGGATTCCCGGATTCATTTGCTTGCTGATAGCCGTTTCAACGGTTGTTCCTGCACAGCGAATTGTTTCGACAGACGGCACACTCAGCGAAATTATTTGCGGTCTGGGGCTTCAGCCGAAAATAGTCGGGGTGGATGTCACCAGCACCTTTCCGGCAGCGCTGAAAAAGCTCAGGCAAATCGGGCACAATCGCAACATCTCGGCAGAAGGCGTGTTATCGCTCAACCCCGATCTTATTCTGGTAAACAGCAAGGCTAGCCTCAACCCGAAGCTCGTCGGCCAGTTGAAGCAAACGGGCAAAAAAGTGGCGGTTTTTGACCATGAGTATTCCATTGAAGGAACAAAGAAACTGATACGTGAGGTAGGAGCTTATTTCAGTAAAGAGGCAGAAGCCGAAATCATGGTCAAAAAAATAGACAGGGATCTTGCCGCGGTCAAGAGAGGCAGAGGTAGCAAAAAGGTGCTTTTTATTTACGCACGCGGCGCAGGGACCCTCATGGTTTCGGGCGAAGCCACCCAGGTGGACCGGATGATCCGGCTGTCCGGTAATAAAAACGCCGCGACGGGGTTTAAAGAATACAAGCCGCTAACCAGCGAGGCAGTACTGGCGGCCAACCCGGACTATCTTCTTCTTTTTGAAGACGGGTTGAAAAGTTTGGGTGGGGTAGATGGTTTGCTGAAAGTGCCGGGTGTTGCCCATACCAAAGCCGGGAAGAACAGGAAAATAATCGAGATGGACGGGCTTTTTCTGATGGGATTCGGACCGCGCGTAGGAGCCGCGCTTGCCGAGCTGTCCGAAAAGATTCGCTAGCCTGTATCGCAGAATGGTTGAAGAAAAAATAGCTGAGCGCGAAAGTATCACGGGGCAGGTTATCCAGAGAAAGCCCCGCTCCCGGAAACACTTGACGGGGCTGGGTTTGCTGACGTTTATCCTGGCCTTGACCGCGGTCTCCTCGGCGGGCGTCGGCGCCGTACCTGTTTCGCCTGCCGAGCTTTGGGGAATAGTAACTTCGAAGCTGTTCGGCGCTGCGCAGTTCGCCTACCGCGAGGAGCAGGAAGTTGTATTCTGGTTCATCAGGTTGCCGCGCATTTGCCTGGGAATCCTGGTAGGAGCAGGCCTTTCGGTGGCAGGGGCACTGTTACAGGGGTTGTTCCGGAATCCGCTGGCCGATCCTACTTTGATCGGGATTTCTTCCGGCGCTATGCTGGCGGCCGTATTGACCATTGTTTTTAGCATAGGACTGGGTTTCCTGGGCGGATATATGGCAAGTTACTCGCTGGCAGTTGCTGCTTTTTCGGGTGCCTGCCTGACCACGCTCCTGGTTTACCGCCTTGCCCGGGCCAACGGTGAATTCAAGATCAGCACCATGTTACTGGTAGGTATTGCCATCAATGCCTTCGTAATGGCCGTGACGGGACTTATCACCAGCCTGGCAAACGATCAGCAGCTAAGAGATCTGACCTTTTGGAACCTGGGCAGCCTGGGTGGAGCGACCTGGACAAATGTGTTGACGCTGCTGCCCTTTGTGGCAGCGACGCTGGTTTATACACCCGGGCTCTCCAAGTCATTGAATCTCCTTGCGCTGGGTGAAAACCAGGCGGGTTATCTCGGGGTGGACCTGCGCGTTCTCCGACGCCGGTGTATCGTTCTTGCGACGCTGGCGGTGGGTGTTTCGGTAGCAATGGCCGGTAACATCGGGTTTGTGGCATTGATTGTGCCGCATATGGTCAGAAAGGTATTCGGGCCTGATCACCGCGTGGTGATACCGGCTTCCGCGCTGGGTGGCGCCATTATACTAACGGTTGCCGACACGCTTTCCAGGACTTTGACAGCACCTGCAGAATTGCCTATCGGCGTGATTACCGCCCTCATGGGCGCGCCTGTCTTTATCTATATCCTGCTTAAAGAAACCGGGCGACGCGTATGATGGAAATACTGGAAGTCGGGTACAAGGCCAATGGACGGTCACTGATAACGGATGTCAGCCTTCGTATTGAAGCCGGGAGGTTCGTGGCGATCGTGGGACCTAACGGCGCGGGGAAGTCGACTTTTCTCAAGCTGCTCACCGGAGAGCTAACGCCCGCCTGCGGGAGCATCAGGCTGGAAGGCAGGGACCTGAAGCGGTACCGACAACCGGAGCTGGCAAGAAGGCGGGCAGTGCTGGCTCAGCAGAACCACGTTTCTCTCCCTTTTAGTGTCCGCGAGATCGTAATGATGGGCCGTTATCCTTTCCATAAAAACGCCCCGGAGGAAAGGGATTTTGCGATTGTAGAAGCTTGTCTGCGGGAGGTTGAAATGCTCGGGCTGGCCGACCGGGTTTTCCCGACACTTTCGGGTGGCGAACAGCAGCGCGCACAACTTGCCAAAGCCCTCGCCCAGATTTGGGAAATTACCGGCGCTTTTCTTTTCCTGGATGAACCTACCAATGGGCTGGATCTTCGTCATCAGTGCCATTCACTGGAAATTGCACGGCAACTGGCCGGCAAGGGAACGGGTGTCGTAGCAGTTCTTCACGACCTGAATATGGCGCTGCAATATGCCGATGAGGTGGTGATGATGCAGCATGGAAAAGTGTATGCGAAGGGACGGCCGGAAGAAACGCTGACAGAAGAAAACATCCGCCGGGTTTTCGATGTTCAGGTCAGACTGGTAAAACTGCCGGAATCGGGAGAGCGAATTGTTTTGGAAGTCGGAAATCGGAAATCAGCGATCGGAAATCAGGAATCAGCAATCAGCGATCGGAAATCAGCAATTGGAAAATAAAAAAATAAACAGGGCTAGTCGGTAATTTTTAGCCAGGACAGGAATTGGAAACCGGCGCAACCGGGCCTATGCGGCGCGGCCGATTTCCGACTTCCGATTTCCGACTTCCCATTAACCCCAAACAGAGACATGACAAATGCAGCAACACAACATGCCGCCAGCCTCAGGGAGAGGTGGCAGGCTTTCAGGCTGATCAATCCCAAGGTGAGGATCAGGGACGCCGCCCGGGAGTTGGGTACGACCGAAGCCGAACTGGTGGCCACAGGAACAGGAATCGGCACGACACGGCTTCGGCCCGAATTCGAGGCCATACTGAGAGAAGTGGAGCAACTTGGCCATGTAATGGCGCTCACACGAAACGATTCGGTAGTTCATGAAAGAAAGGGGATTTATCTCAATCCTTCCTTTAATCCGCACGTCGGGCTTTTCGTAGGCGAAGACATTGATCTGAGGCTTTTTATGGGTCCGTGGGCTTTTGGATTTGCAGTAAGCGAAGGAGATAAGCACAGCCTGCAGTTTTTTGCGAAAGACGGTGAGGCTATTCACAAAATCTACCTGACGGAGCGAAGCAACCGGGAAGCGTTCGAGGCGTTGGTGAAAAAGTTCGCCGCCGGGCTTCAATCACCGGAATTGCAGGTGGAGACTCCAAAAGAAAAGGGCTATGTATTTGAAGGGATCAGTGCCGAAAATGCAAAGCTTTTCCGTCAGGAATGGGCGGAACTCAGGGATACGCATGATTTCTTCGGACTGCTCAAAAAGTTCGAATTGCCTCGGCGCGAAGCGATGCGCTACGCCCCTGAGGGGCTCGCCTATCAGGTAAGTCCTGGCACAGTGCGCCTGGTATTGCAGGCGGCCGCCGAAAAAGCGCTGCCGGTGATGGTTTTCGTGGGCAACCAGGGGTGTATACAGATCCACACCGGGACCGTCAGCAAGCTTTTCGAAATGGGACCCTGGTACAATGTAATGGATCCTGAGTTCAACCTTCATCTCAGGGAAGACGCTATTGCAGAAGCCTGGGTAGTTATCAAGCCTACCGACGACGGCGTTGTGACGGCGTTGGAAGTTTTCGATGCACACGGTGAAATGGTGGTGCAGTTTTTTGGAAAACGGAAGCCCGGGAAGCCCGAGTTGCAGGAATGGCGGGACCTCGTGAAAGCAAATGCCGTGCGAATATCGTAAACCCCACCAGGGAATATTCAAGGAGGAAGAGGCGGACTGAGGTTCGGCCTCTTCTTTGTTTTTACCGTGATCAAAATTGGATATTGCTGGTTTTTCGAGGCGGTTTCCTGCCGCTTTCTCTGCCCGGAAAACGCCGTCTCGCGCTTTGATTCCTATAACAGGCGTCGCTTTCACAATTTTTTCATACTTTTTTTCAAACGTTTGCATCCTGCCTCCGGCCATGACTTACCCGTTTTCAGCGGCAGGGCAACCTGCAGGGTTGTCGAACCTAAGGGGGAATTGCTATTATTGTGTAAATGCGCATTTTGACTATTCGTTAATCAAATTGGATTATTCTAGCAGTATTCGTCTTGTATGCCAGAGGAATTTTTCAAATGAAATCGCTATGACGTGTGAAATCTGAGGGGGCCTCATGGCCCAAACCTCACAGCTCAAACCTATTTACACCAATGAAAACAGCGTAAAGCATCGTTAACTTTTATTAACCTAAACTAATCAGCATGTTTTTTACAAATTTACTTCTTCGGAAGGGAAGAGGGTTACTGGGTATTGTCCTTTGGGCAGCTACTACAGCCAGTGCTCTTCCAGAAAGCGCTGGGCGGACCGGGTATTTCCCCGACGCGACAGAATAACCTGAATGTCAACCTGATCCGTTATGCCGAAGTGCTGCTGATCTATGCCGAGGCTCAGAACGAAGTGGGAGGGCCCAGCCAGGAGGCCTACGATGCCTACAAGCGTATCCGCGACCGGGCGGAGTTGAAAACCCCCGCTATGGCAACGTTTTCCCAGTCTTCATTCCGGGAGGCCGTCTGGCGGGAACGCTGGTACGAATTCTGTTATGAGGGGATCACCTGGTTTGATATGGTCAGGCTTAAAAAGGTGTTCAATGAAAAGACCAGGGGGTTTGATGATTTTGTGGGGCACCGGAACCTCAATGTAAGTGATGGGGTGGCACTGGCCGAGAAACACCTGTTGTTCCCTTTTGGATTGCAGGAAATGCAGAACAATCCGAACCTGCGCCCGCAGAATCCCGGTTACCCGGCCGCGCCTTAGTCAGGAGATACTCATATAAAAAGGGCCGGAATTTTTTGTTCCGGCCCTTTTTATACTTCGCAGCTTACAGCTCACGTATCCAGATATTGCGGAAACTTACAAGGTCGCCGTGATCCTGCAGACTGATTGGGCCTTTGCCGTGAGGCGTGTTGAGGGGACGGCCAACATAGGGCGTAGTACCCTGGATCTGCGTATGGTTCTGAACCACAACGCCATTCAGGATAACGGTTACATAAGCGGGCACGACGATCATACCGTCTTTGTTGAACCGGGGAGCCGTATACAGAATGTCATAAGACTGCCACTCGCCCGGTGCTTTTACAGGGTTTACCAAGGGTGGGGTTTGCTTGTAAATGGAGCCGGCCTGGCCATTGGCGTAGGTCCTGTTCTGGTGGCTGTCCAAAACCTGTACTTCGTAAATGCCTTGCAGGAAAATACCGCTGTTACCGCGTCCCTGCCCGTTTCCTTTAACTTCCGACGGGCTGCGCCATTCGACATGAAGTTGAAAATCGCCAAACTCTTCCCTGGTTTGAATGCCTCCTTTTCTCGGCGCAACCGTCATGGCGCCGTTGGCTACGGTGAAGGTAGCCGGAGACTTTGCATCTGCCGATGAAACCCATTGGTTCAGGTTGGTTCCGTCAAACAAAACGAGCGCGTCGGAGGGCGCTGTAGTACCGGAAGTTGCGCTGGTGATTTTGCCCGGGGTTACCAGCCGCGGTTCCGGATCCCAAAGCTCACTCGATTCGGGGGTCATCTTTTCGGGTTTGAGCTGGGCATTTGCACTGCAGGCCCCGAGAATACTCAAAACAGAAAAAAACAGATGTTTCATAATCAGTATATTTTAAAAAAAATTAAAAAAGGGATTAAATCAATTAACTTGGTTTTTTTTTAGTGCCGGGAGTGAAAATCAACCGGTCTGCTGTTGTTGCCAAAACTAGTATATTGGCAGGATAGTCAAGAAGTTAAAAATAGAAAATAATAAACAGTTTTTTCAAAATACGAATCAATGGGTACAAACTACTATCGAAGAATAAGAAGCTGCCTTTCTTTTTTGGGGGCAACGGCGTGCTGCCTGACCGCTTCTTCCCAAACCATAACCCTCGCTGACCTCTCGGCGTTCAGAAGTCCGTCGCCTAACTGGCGGGTTGCTTCCAGGGCAATGGCTAACCCGAACACCAAGTATGATTTGAGCGCTATTCCGGGGAACGGAATACTGGTGAACCTTCCGGCAGACCCCAAGCAATCCAAGGATCTTATTACGGTGGAAGAGCATGGCGACGCCGATATCGAAATGGAGTTCATGATGGCAAAGGAATCGAATTCAGGTATTTACCTACAGGGGCGGTACGAGATTCAACTGCTGGACAGCTGGGGTAAGAAAAACGCTGCCGCAGGTGATTGCGGCGGAATTTACGAGCGGTGGGACGAATCGCGGCCGCAGGGTCAGAAGGGCTACCAGGGCTATGCACCCCGCCAGAACGCCAGCAGGATTGCCGGGGTGTGGCAAAAGATCAGGATTTCTTTTCAGGCGCCGAAATTTGACAAGTCCGGACAAAAAACAGAAAACGCAAGAATTCTTAGTATTTATCTCAATGACGTCCTGATTCACGAAAACGTAGAGCTCACGGGGCCTACGCGAGGCGGGATGCACAACAACGAAGTCGCGCGGGGCCCATTGCGTTTCCAGGGAGACCATGGCCCGGTGGCCTTCCGCAATATGGTGATCAAGCCATTCGATGCACCGAAACCTGCACTGAAAAATTTATCATACCAGGTGCATGACGGACGTGTGCTGAAGCAGGAAGAGCTAGCCGGGTTGAAGCCGTCAAAAACGGGAAAAGCCCTGCAAATTGACTACACAGTAGCCCCAATGACCAACAACTTTGTGATCCGGTACCAGGGTACGCTGTCCGTGCCGGTCAAAGGGGCCTACCGGTTCAACGGCGATTTCCGGGGCGGTTATGGCAATCTGGAGATAGGCGGCAAAACCGTATTCCCTTTTTCCTGGCACCATGACACCCGCGAAGTGGAGCTTCCCGCGGGAGATCTCCCTTTTGTCTATACTTACGCCAAAGTGAACGAAGGTGATAAACCTGGCCTGGGGCTATCGGTTTCCGGACCAGGAATCAGGCAAACCGTCCTGAACGCCGTGGGTTCGCTTAACGTTTCGCGGGTGTCCAACCCGATTGCGCTGGAACCGGCCCGCGAAGCTTCCGTGCACAGAAGTTTCATCGCTTTCCGGGGGAAAACGCTTCCATATGGTGTTTCGGTCGGAACTATACAGGGATTAAATTATTCGGTCAACCTGGCGAATGGTTCGCTTATCAGGAGCTGGCGCGGACCGTTTCTGAACGTGACGCCGATGTGGCTGGATCGTGGAAACGGGGTAAGCGTGCCGCTTGGAAGTGTTCTGGACTTTTCAGAAACGCCGCAGATGCTTCGTGTTGCCGGGAGAGACGCTGATGGCTTCCTCCTGAAAGGATATGGGGTCGATGAGAACAACCTCCCTGATTTCCAATATGTATTCAACGGCAGCGGCTTCCATGATAAAACAGTCCCCGATAGTTCGGGAAGATACCTGGACAGAACTATCACCGCTGACACCGGGGGAACAGAATTTCAATTTGCATTGGCAGGCGGCAGCAGTTTTGAAGAGCAGGCAAACGGTATGTACCTGGTTGACGGACAGTACTTCATCAAGGTGCTGCAAGGGGGCAAACCTGCTGTCGTCGAAAAAGACGGGAGTAAGGTACTGGCAGTTACTACCCAGGACAAACTGGTATATTCCATCATTTGGTAATAAAGAAAAAAACAAGATGAAATAGCCACGAGCTTTGAGGTATTAGCGACAAGCGGCACACAAACGGCTGATGAATAAATAGCTCACAGCGGTCCGCCGCTGCGGCTCACCCCTCACAGCTCACGGCTCAAACCTTTTTATTCACATGAATAATTTCCTATATGCCGGTTTCCGGAGAAAATACCTGGTAATACTTGCAATGGCTGCCCAGATCGTGCCTGCTGTTTCACAGACCCGCGAGCTGCCGGCTACTGAAAGCGATTTCTATTCCATGCGGTCGCTTCCGGTTCCGGAGGGCGTGGTGCTGGAAGTAGGCGGGATGGTCACGCTCCCGAACGGATCTCTGGCGGTTGCCACCCGTCGCGGGGATGTCTGGTTGATCGAGAACCCGGACGGGAAGGGGAGCGGCCGTCCCAATTACCGGAAATTTGCGAGCGGGCTTCATGAAATACTCGGCCTGGCTTATCACGACGGCGACCTGATTATGGCACAGCGGGGAGAGCTTACCCGGCTGAAAGACACCAACAAAGACGGGAAGGCCGACGTGTATGAAACGGTTTATTCATGGCCGATAAGCGGGCACTATCATGAGTACAGCTACGGCCCCAGGTTTTTGCCTGACGGTAGCATGATTGTAACAGGCAACGTTGCCTTTGGCGATAATGACTGGTGGGCCGGCCAAAGCCGCGTGCCCTGGCGCGGATGGGCAATGCGTATTACGCTCGATGGGAAAATGGAGCCCTGGGCTGCCGGTATGCGCTCACCGGCCGGTATTGGCGTCGTAGACGGCGAACTTTTTTACAGTGAAAACCAGGGCGACTGGATGGGCTCCGGTTACCTGACCCACCTGGAAAAAGGCGATTTTGTGGGACATCCGGCCGGTCTGCGCTGGGCAGATCGCCCCGAATCTCCGGTGAAGGTCCGTCAAAGTGATATCTATGCACGGGTCGACCCGCGCGAAAGCCCGGCCGGCGGACCTTATGTAAAGCCGGAAAACCTGGCTGAACGCGGCAAGACGTTGGCCGACGTACAGAAAGAGGTGAGCGGCATCAAGACGCCGGCGGTCTGGCTGCCGCATGGAATTCTCGGCATTTCTACGTCCGACATTGTTACCATTCCCAAAGGGGAGGATTTTGGCCCTTTCGGCGGCCAGCTGCTGGTAGGTGACGAAGGGCAGAGTAAAATTGCGCGGGTATTCCTCGAAAAAGTGAAAGGGCAATACCAGGGGGGGGCAGTGTTGTTCAGGGAAGGGTTTCAATCAGGTGTGCTGCGGATGGCCTGGGGACACGACAACTCCCTTTATGTAGGTCAGACCAACCGGGGCTGGGGCTCTACCGGACCGGATGATTTCGGCCTTCAACGCCTGGTGTACAGCGGTAAAACACCTTTTGAGATTCTCAACGTGGTTTCTCAACCCGATGGCTTCGAGATAACCTTCACCCAACCGGTAAGTCGTTCGGCGGCCGAAGACGTAAACGGATATGAAATTACCGGCTTTACCTACAAATACCACCCCGTTTACGGAAGCCCCGTTATTGATGATCAGAATTGCGCGATTTCCGGCATTAAAGTTTCCCCGGACCGGAAGAAGGTCCGGCTCCTGGTTAGCGGGCTCAGGGAAAAGTATATCCATGAAATCAAGCTGGCAGGGATCGCAAACGAGGCCGGTGATAAACTGTTGCACAATACTGCTTATTATACGCTTAATGTCAAACCCGACGGTGCGAAGATGACCGGCTATAAGGCTGTAAAAGCCGGTGACAAAAAAACTCCTGCCGAAGCCGCCGGCAATCATGCGCATCACGGCCCGAAGCTGGCAAAACGAACCACAGAGCAGCCTGCAGACTGGACGAACGGTCCCGATCAGCGTTTTGTATTGGGAACCGAGCCCGGACTTCATTTCGACAGGAAGGAGCTGGTTGTGAAAGCGGGCAGCCGCGTAATGCTCACCATGACCAATACCGACGACATGCCGCATAACTTCCTGCTGGTGACGAAGGGAAGCGCCAACCTGGTAGGTGAGGCAGCCATCAATCTGGGGTTGAAGGGGAATGAAATGGGGTACATCCCCGATCTGCCGCAGGTGCTCTATCATACCAAGCTGATAGGCCCCGGTGCGGCGGATACCATTTACTTTGTGGCGCCGACGGAACCCGGAGAGTACACCTATGTGTGCACATATCCCGGCCATTATTTCTCAATGCAGGGGACCCTCAGGGTAGCACCGTGAAAAGAAATGCTTCTTTTGTAAAGTTTGAGAGGAGCTTTTTTTCATAAGTTTGTTGTCGTTTGAATTAAACCCTGTTGTCAAGAAGAGCTTTTTATGGCCAGATATGATTTCCTTATCATCGGTTCAGGAATTGCGGGATTGAGCTATGCAGTGAAGCTGGCGCGTCATTTCGAGAATAACCGCCCCGTTTCCATTGCTGTAATTACCAAAGTGCAGGCGGATGAAACCAATACCAAATATGCACAGGGAGGTATCGCCGCCGTGTGGGCGGAATCCGATTCCTTTGAAAAGCATATTGCCGATACCATCGACGCCGGCGATGGCATCAACAACCAGAAAATAGTGGACATGGTGGTTCGGGAGGCCCCGGAAAGAATCCAGGAGCTGATCGATTATGGTACGCGTTTCGACCGCGAGCCGGACGGCGAGTACGACCTTGCACGGGAAGGTGGCCATTCTGATCACCGTATCCTGCATTTCAAGGACATTACCGGCGCCGAAATTGAAAGAGCGCTGCTGGAAGAAGCGGGTCGCCACCCCAATATCCAGATCTTCAGCCATTATTATGCGGTGGAGCTGATCACCCAGCATCATCTGGGTGAAACAGTTTACCGGTACCGTACCGACATACAGTGTTTTGGTGCATATGTGCTGAATCGGGAAACCGGGGAGGTGGAGAAGTTCCTTGCCAACACCACCCTGCTTGCAACAGGCGGGATCGGCAGTATTTACCAGAGCACCACCAACCCGACCATCGCCACGGGCGACGGCATCGCCATGGCATATCGTGCCAAAGGCATCTGCGATAACATGGAGTTTATCCAGTTCCATCCGACCAGCTACTTTCTGCCGGGCCAAAAGCCGTCTTTCCTTATCTCGGAAGCCGTTCGGGGTTTTGGCGGCATCCTGAAGCATGCCGACGGGACAACTTTCATGGGAAAGTATGATGAACGGGAATCGTTGGCACCCAGGGATATTACTGCGCGTGCGATCGACTCGGAAATGAAAAAGAGAGGGGTGGATCACGTATACCTTGACGTGCGACATCTCGATTACGAAAAATTCCTGGATCATTTTCCGAATATTAATCAATATTGCCTCGACCATGGGGTGGATGTACGGACCGACATGATACCGGTAGTTCCGGCGCAGCATTTTATGTGCGGCGGGATCAGGGTCAATGAATTCGGACAAACCAATATCAGGCAGTTGTATGCCGTCGGCGAGTGTGCGTGCACCGGTCTGCACGGCGCCAACCGGCTGGCCTCGAATTCTCTTCTCGAAGCGGTGGTTTTCGGTCACAGGGCTTACCTGGCTACGGTTGACAACTATGACCAGGTAACCATTCCGGAAAATATTCCCGATTGGGACGATTCCGGTACAACCCACCCCGAAGAGCAGGTACTGGTGACGGAAATGACACGCGAATTAAACAGCGTGATGTCCAACTACGTGGGTATCGTACGGACCTACAGACGTCTGAAGAGGGCATATGACCGCGTGGAGCTGCTTTACCGTGAACACGAGAAGCTTTACCGTGAATCAAAAGTATCGGTGCCCATCTGCGAACTTCGCAATATGATCAACGTGTCTTACCTGGTAATTAAAATGGCTATGGCCAGGCGTGAAAACGTAGGCCTCCACTTTAACCAGGATAATGTAAAATAGGTTTGGGGTGTGAGATTTGAGGGGTGAGCCGGCTTACCCTCACACCTCATACCTCACCCCTCACACCTAATGATACCTCACCCCCTAATCCCCCTTTGATGCAAAAATTCTTTCGGTTGCTCTTTTTCGGTTGGTTGCTTTTCATTGCATTTTCGGGTACTGCCGTTGCTCAGTCGTCAAAAATACGTGGTGTAATCCAGGATGAAAGTTCCGGCGCTGCGCTTCCTTTTGCCAGTGTAAGGCTTTTTCACCTGCCTGACAGCACATTTATTTCCGGAGAAGTAAGCGATCTCGACGGGAAATTTGAGGTAACCCTGAAGGAAGGAAGATATTGGCTTTTGTTTGAATTCGTGGGGTATAACCAGGAGAAAAGACAGGTGACAGTGGCCGGTACGATGACGGATATCGGGGCAGTAAAATTAAAAGCGGCTACGAAAAACCTGGACGAAGTGGTAGTGCAGGGAGAAAAGAGTACCTATGAAGTAGCGCTTGACAAGCGGATTTTTAACGTTGGAAAAGATCTGGCCAACGCGGGTGGAAATGCCATCGAGATACTCAACAACGTGCCGAGCGTGGCGGTAGACCTGGAGGGAAATGTGAGCTTGCGTGGCAGCAGCAGTGTTCGTATCCTGGTCGACGGGAAACCCTCCGGCCTTGTGAGCATTAAGGGCGGCGCCGGACTCCAGCAATTGCAGGGCAGTATGATTGAACGGATAGAAGTCATTACCAATCCTTCGGCGCGCTATGAAGCAGAGGGAATGGGAGGAATTATCAATATTGTCCTGAAAAAGGAACAGAAAGAGGGATTGAATGGCTCATTTGACATTATTACCGGCTATCCGATGAATTTGGGCGGGGCTGCGAACCTGAATTTCCGCCACCGCAAATTCAATTTCTTTACCAATTACATGCTGACTTACCGCAGCACCCTGGGCGATACCAGGCAGTACCAGGAGCTTTACCGGAATGATTCGACTTTCATAACGGACATGACCTTTGACCGTGAACTGAAGGCATTCCACAATAACCTCAGGATGGGGGCTGACTATTTTTTCAGCGAAAGCAGCATCCTGACAGCCGCCTATACCTGGCGTAGAACCAAGGGGAAGCGGTATTCCCATATCCACTACAACGATTATCTTACCAATACCTCGAACCTCCTGAGCCGGTCGTACCGCACCCAGGACGAGACCGAGACCGAGCCTAATTCAGAATACAACCTTTCGTATAAGAAGCGTTTTGGCCGCAAGGGCCACGAGCTGTTGGTGGATGTGCGCCACCTGGATAACTGGGAGAAATCAGACCAGTATTTCGGGGAAACCGTAACTCCCACCGGCGGCGAGGAAAGGTACTCGCTGCAGCGGTCGATCAATGACGAGACGGAAAAGCAATGGCTTTTCCAGGTCGACTACGTGCAGCCCTTCGGGAAAGACGGCAAGTTTGAGGCCGGTGCGCGGAGCAGTTTCCGGGACATGACCAACGACTATTTTGTTGCCAATGTGAAACCGGACGGTAGTCTGGAAAATATTCCCCGGTTTACCAATTATTTTCTCTATGATGAAAACATCCACGCTCTCTACGGGATCTATGGAAACAAACATCAGAAGTTTTCTTACCAGGTCGGGCTGCGGGGTGAATGGAGCGATGTCACCACTACGCTTGTCGACAGCAACGAAGTTAATAACAGGAAATACGGCCGGCTTTTCCCAAGCGTGCATGTAACCTACGAACTGCCCGGGCAGAATGCGCTTCAGGTCAGCTTTAGCCGCCGTATCCGGAGGCCGGGTTACAATGACCTGAGCCCGTTTATGACTTTCACCGACAATAGAAATTACTGGAGTGGTAACCCGGACCTCAACCCGGAATTCACGAACTCGTTTGAGCTGGGTCACGTGAAGTACCTGGAGCGCGGAACTTTTACCTCGTCGTTATATTACCGGCATACCGTTGATAAAATATTGCAGATCAGGAGGATGGATGAAAGCGGGTTTGCTTATGCCCGGCCGGAAAACCTGGCAACCGAAAACGCCTACGGCCTGGAGTTTACCGGTACCAGCAATGTCAGCAGCTGGCTCAAGCTGGATGGCAACCTGAATTTTTTCAGATCTGTGATCAATGGCGACAACCTGAATGAACAGTACAACGAGAACGAAAATTACGATAGCAAGACTTTCACCTGGTTGGGGCGCCTGTCTGCGCGTATTACCTGGAAAGGAGCGGATTTCCAGTTACGGAACAACTATGAAGCGCCGCAAATTATGCCGCAAGGCAAGCGAAAAGCAATTTATGCGCTTGACTTTGCTGTCAGCCGCGACGTGCTGAAGGGCAACGGAACGCTCACCTTTAACGTCCTCGACGTGTTTAATTCAAGGCGCTTCAGGACCATTACCCAAGGGTCAAATTTCTATACCTACAACAACTCGCAGGGGAGGGTTCGGCAGTTTAACCTAACCCTTAACTACCGGTTAAAACAGGCTAAAACCGGTAAGAAAGGACAGTTTGAAGAGTAAGAGGCGAGTTTCAGGCCCGCTGTAAGCTCCTGGCATTGGCAGTGGTCTGCCGGATGAGATCCTCTTTTTTCATTTGCATGAGGTCGGCAACGCGTTGAGCGACCAGGTCAATATAAGCCACTTCGTTCCGCTTGCCGCGCAGCGGGACCGGAGCCAGGTAGGGCGAGTCGGTTTCCAATACCACGTGTACCGGGTCAATATGCGGCAAGACAGCATCCAGTCCGCCATTCTTGAAGGTAGCTACACCGCCGATGCCTAATTTAAACCCCAGGTCGATCGCAATGCGGGCCTCATCAAGATTACCGGTAAAACAGTGGAAAATCCCGGTCAACGCCGGATTTCCTACCTTTTCGATCAGCTTTACCGTTTCGTGAAATGCTTCCCTGCTGTGGATGTCAATCCAGAGATGGTGCTGAAGGGCGAGCTCACACTGGTAGAGAAACGCGGCTTCCTGTTCCTGCCGGTACGTTTTATCCCAAAAAAGATCCATCCCGATTTCACCGATTGCGATAAATTTACGCTTCCCCAACCATTCTTCCACTACCCGGATCTGGGATTCAAACCGGTCGTTAACATAACAGGGATGGAGGCCGATCATCGGGAGGCATTTACCGGGATTCGCATCGGCAATTTCAAGCATGGGCCCGATGGTTGCGTCATCGCAGTTGGGCATCCAGATTTCCGTTACACCCGCTTGCCAGGCCCTGTGCAGCATTTCGTCCAGGTCGTCGAGGTATTGTTGATCGTAGATATGTGCGTGCGTTTCAATCATGCGAGCGTCTTGCGGAAAATGAGGAGCAAAGGTACCAAAAGTCGCGGATGATTGCACGCCATCCCCCCGGGCTATTTTGAACGGAGCGTAGCGGGTCGAAAAGTCTCCTTTATAAAAATGGGTTCGAGGGGTGAGCCCCCGAACCCATTTCAGTGTTGCAAACCTACAGCCGCCGGATAAACATATTCCCGCCTTACGCTGATTTAGTACACGTAGCGCAGCGTAACACCATAAGTACGCGGGTCGCCTACCACGCCGGCATATTGGCCATAGCTGCCGGGGGCGGCCAGGAGTTGTTCGTAGTAATCTTTATTGAACACATTCCGCGCCCAGACGAATACCGTAATCCCGTTAGACGCGCGGAACCCGGCGCGTGCATTGGTAAGGGAATATCCTTCGATGTTAAGATATTGGGAGGGGGAAGGGCTGGAAGAGAATTTGGAGCGAAAGAATACATCAATCGCACCGAAGTAATTTCCGGCCAGGCCCAGGAAGTTACCCCGCGTAGTGGCCTCGCCGCCAACAGATCCCGCCCACTTCGAAATACCGGGCAATACTCCCCCCGAAATATCTTTGAAGGCCGATGCACCGCCTACTTCTTCCAATGGTACGGGCGCATTCTCAAAGCGAATGTATTTGCCATTGGTATAGGCCGCTGCCGCATTGAAGCTGAAATGATTGCCGAAACGGATGTTCCCGTCGAGTTCGGCGCCGAGTACCCGCACCTTGTCTGCGTTGGCAAGGTAACCCCTGTTGACACCCGGGTCAGGGGTTTGTACCTGGGTTTGGTAGTCGTCTATGTCGGTCTGGTAAAAAGTCAGGTTGAGGACCGAGTTGGCAGAAGGCTTGGTCTTAATGCCCACTTCCTTGTGGTTGACCAGTTCGGGTTTCACATTGGCCAGCTCCAGCATCGGTTGGCCGTTTGCGGTCGGCAGACCACCCACATTCACGCCTATGGGTTTATAGCTGATTGAGTAGGTAGCGTAGGCGTTGATGTTGCTGTTAGGCTTGTATTGGAGCGAAAGCTGACCGGAAAAGTTGCCTTCGGCATAATCGGTGTCGAATTTCTGATTGTTGTAGATCCCGTTTTTCAAAGCCTGCAACTCCGGCGTCACATCCTGCAGGCCGCCATAGACCTGCCTGCTGTAGTGCACGACTTTCTTATCGTAGTTGTAACGAATTCCTGGGAGCAGGTGAAATTTGTTAAAGATATTCCAGTCAGCCTGTCCGAAAACAGCGAGGCTGGTGCTCCGGATGCCGTAATTCGTACGGATCCCGAAATTGTCGAAAAGGCCGGGTGTCTGCCAGAGCGGGTTGCTGTTGGTTTGCGCAAACCGCCACTGTGCCGCCCCTGCTTCTTCGGTATGTACCGGATCGGTGGTCAAATCCTGCCACAGGCCGAAAACACCCACAACGCCACTTAGTTTAGGGGTAATCCTGCCGGAGTACCTGATTTCCTGTGACCATTGGTCGTGGTAGGAATTTCCTGCGGAAACGGTAAAGACGGGAAGCCCTATGTAGTCGCGATCATTGAGCGGCACCCATTTCCAGTAACGCCAGGCGGTTGTAGCGGTGAGCGTTCCGTTGCCGATTTTGATATCGGCGTTGGCAGAGACACCGCCTAACTGATTGTCTGCTTTTGAGGGGGTGTCGAGATCAATAATTCTTTCGAAGGCACTTTTATAGGGCAAAGTGTAATTTAAGTCGGCGATGATGGCATTGAATTGTCTGAATGCTGCTCTTTTTGTAGTGACTACCCCCGCTACCGGCCAGCCGTACCCGGTTGGTTTCTGGTCGGACACGTCGCCGATGAGGGTAATTTTTACACGGTCGCTTGGGGTGTAAAGAATTTGCCCGCGAACCCCGATGTTGTTGATGTCGTTGATGGGCAGCTGGGTATGTTGGTTAAAGAACAGGCCGTTGCGCTGCGTGCCGGTAAAGGACACCCGGGCGGCCAGTTTTTTGCTCAGCGGACCGGTGACCGACGCCTTTGCCTGTACATAACCGTAGTTGCCGTAACTTAATTCAAAGCTGGCGCCAGGGTTAAAGCTGGCCGCGCGGGTGGTAATGTTGAAGGCCCCTGCGGTTGTGTTTTTGCCAAAAAGGGTGCCTTGCGGTCCGCGAAGTACTTCTACCTGCTCAATATCTACGAAGTCGAGCGCAGTGGCGGCGGGACGGGCATAGTACACGCCGTCTACGTAAAAGCCTACTCCCGGATCAATTCCGTCGTTGGTAAGACCAAAGGTGGAGCCGAGGCCGCGGATATTCAGGGTAGTATTGCGGGCATTGGATGAATACAGGTGCACGGTCGGGATCAGCTCTTTCAACCGGTTTACATTGAAAGCGCCAGCGTCATCTGCCTTGGCACCGCGGATGACCGAGATCGGGATGGGTACCTCCTGGGAGACTTCCTGCCTGCGGCGGGAAGAAATTACTACGTCCTCGAGGCTTCTGGAGGTAGGGTCCAGCTTGATAGTAACCTTCTCGTCGCTGACCAGTACCTCCTTCCTGACGTACCCGACATAGGTAACGATGAGTGTAAAAGGAAGTTTCTGGCCCGTTTTCAGGAAGAATTGACCATTTTCGTCGGTGAGGTCGCCATTGGTGGTGCCTTTAATGGTAACGGCGGCGCCGATCAGTGGTTCGCTGCTCTCGCTGTCTATGATAGTCCCGGTGATCAGGGCGTTGATAGTGGTTCTGTCCTGGGCTAACAGGTTTGACGAATATAGAAGTAAGCCTATAGAAAATATAGATTTTATAATGAATTTCATCTTTGTAAAGAGGTTTGAGCCATTAGCGACGGGCCTTGACGGCTCGCCGTTATACAGGCGTTTATGCAAATGTAGATGTGCGGGAAATGAATTGCTTCAGGTCAGGCAAAGGGGGGACCTTGGCCGGGTTCAAGCCGCCGCAACATCGGCAGGCGACTGGTAGATTGCGTTTGTACATCTTGTTCGGTTAGTTCGGAGGCAAACCTAAGAAAAATAATTTTATCTAGTATATAGATTTAGTAGATTAAATAGAAAAAAGTTTTACTTGGTTCATTATCAGTGCATTATTTGGTTGGGTGGAATTGGTTCAGGTTTTTTTGTTTGGGATTAATAAAAGGAGGGGTTGAAAAGGTGCCATCCCGTAGTGGAGAGATCTCCCGCTTCTTGCACCTAGTCACTTTCAGGGGGCTTTTTATACCAACAGGAGATCCTCCGGCTTCACTGCGTTGCGCTACCAATGGATGGCGCCGCTCCAACCGGACGGTCATTCCGAGCAAACAGTTTTTTTTGCGAAAACACCTTGTAGCGGAGATGACAAATAGATGTTGTCAATGGTAGCGGAGCCGAGGAATCTCCCGCTGCCCGGATTCAATTCTCTAAACGGGATTTTTCTAATAACAGGAGATCCTTCGACTCCACTGCGCTGCGCTCAGGATGCCCCTCCGGCAGATGCGCTACCATTGACAACACGATGGATGGCGCCGCTCCAACCGGAGGGTCATTCCGAGCGGAGCCGAGGAATCTCCCGCTCCCTGGACCCAACCCTTTAAATGGGATTTTTCTAATAACAGGAGATCCTTCGACTTCACTGCGTTCCGCTCAGGATGACCCTCCGGCAGATGCGCTACCATTGACAACACGATGGATGGCGCCGCTCCAACCGGACGGTCATTCCGAGCGGAGCCGAGGAATCTCTCGCTCCCCAGATCCAATTCTCTAAACAGAATTTTTCTAATAACAGGAGATCCTTTGGCTCCACTGCGTTCCGCTCAGGATGACCCTCTGGCAGATGCGCTGCTATTGACAATACTACGGATGGGGGCGCCATCCGGACGGTCATCCCGACCGTAGTGGAGGGATTTCCCGCTCCTAGTACCTAATCCTATAAATAGGATTTTTCTAGCAACAGGAGATCCTTCGGCTCCCCTGCGTTCCGCTCAGGATGACCCTCCGGCAGATGCGCTGCTATTGACAATACTACGGATGGGGGCGCCATCCGGACGGTCATACCGACCGTAGTGGAGGGATCTCCCGCTCCCCGGACCCCAATCCCTTAAATATGGTTTTTCTAACAACAGGAGATCCTTCGGCTCCACTGCGTTTCGCTCAGGATGACCGTCCGGCGGTACACCTCCGGCGATAAAAACCTTTTTCTCAGGCTGATGGGGTTTAGCGCGTTTCGCAGCGTACTACCGGCTCCAGCGTCCTTAGTTCTTCATCCGAAAACATCCTTGAACGCGTTACAAAACGGACGCCCAACGGGATTTCGAGAGAGAAACTTGCCCCTCTGCCTTCTGTCACGTCAATTGTAAGCTGGCTGTATTGCCAGTATTCAAACTGGTCGGCGCTCATATAGAAATCGCAGCCGTAAATCTCGCCGAGGAGAACGTCGCTGCTGCCTACTTTGAAATCTCCTTCCTGGAAGCACATCGGTTGTGAGCCGTCGCAGCAACCGCCGCTCTGGTGAAACATTAGCGGCCCGTATCGATCGGTAAGCTGGTCCACTACTTCCATTGCTTCCGGGGTAATCAACACACGTTTGGTCATCATAACATTGGCGCAGGATTTTCAATTACGGGCCGGCGGTACCTGGAGGCGCCGCCAGCCCGGAGAGATTGTCAGAAGAAGCCCAGCTTGTTCTTGTTATAAGAGATCAGCATATTTTTCGTCTGGCGGTAGTGGTCGAGCATCATCTTGTGGTTCTCCCTACCGAAACCGGATTTTTTATAGCCGCCAAAAGGAGCGTGCGCCGGGTAGGCATGGTAATTGTTGACCCAAACCCGGCCCGCCTGCACCGCCCGCGGTACCTGGTACAGTTCGTGCGCATCTCTTGTCCAGACACCTGCGCCCAATCCATACAGCGTATCGTTGGCAATTTCGATAGCCTCTTCGGTAGTTTTAAAGGTAGTTACGCATACAACGGGTCCGAAGATTTCTTCCTGGAATACCCGCATTTTGTTGTTCCCCTTCAGAATCGTGGGCTGTATGTAGTATCCGCCGGCTTCTTCACCGTCTTTTTGATTGGGGCCGCCGCCGGTAAGCACCTGCGCGCCTTCGTCTTCGCCTATTTTGATGTAGGACAGAATTTTCTCGTACTGGTCGTTGGAGGCCTGGGCGCCCATCATCGTGCCCGGATCAAGGGGATGGCCGGTTTTGATGGCTTTCGTACGCGCAATGACCCGCTCCATAAACTTGTCATAAATACTTTCGTGTACCAGCATCCTGGAAGGGCATGTACAGACTTCCCCCTGGTTAAGCGCAAAAAGAACGGCGCCTTCGATGGCCTTGTCCAGGAACTCGTCATCGGCATCGAAAACCGACGGGAAGAAAATGTTGGGTGATTTCCCGCCGAGTTCCATTGTGGCGGGGATAATGTTTTCGGAGGCGTACTGAAGAATCAGGCGGCCGGTGGTGGTTTCACCGGTAAATGCAACTTTAGCGATCCGGGGCGAGGTAGCGAGGGGTTTTCCGGCCTCCGCACCAAACCCGTTGACAATGTTGACCACCCCGGCCGGCAGAATGTCCTCCAGTAGCTCAAACAGCACCAGGATGGAAGTCGGGGTTTGCTCCGCAGGTTTCAGCACGACGGTATTACCGGCAGCCAATGCAGGCGCTAGCTTCCACACGGCCATCAGGATGGGGAAATTCCAGGGGATAATCTGACCGACGACGCCCAGCGGCTCGTGCAGCACTATGCTCACCGTATCGGGGTCATGTTCGGCAATACTTCCCTCTTCTGCCCGGATAGCGCCTGCGAAATACCGGAAATGGTCAATAGCCAGCGGCAGATCCGCGGCCAGCGTTTCGCGGATGGCCTTGCCGTTGTCAACAGTCTCCACGGCCGCCAGGTAGGGAAGGTTGTCCTCCATCCGCTGCGCTATTTTCAACAAAATATTGCTCCGGTAGGCGGCCGATGTTTTGCTCCAGCTTTTGAACGCCTCATGGGCGGCGTCGAGCGCCAGCTCTACATCTTCTTTGGTCGACCGCGCCACCTGGGTAAACACTTTCCCGTCGATGGGGGAAATATTGTCGAAGTACTCTCCACGCGCCGGCGCCGTCCACTTTCCGCCGATAAAATTATCATACCGCTCCTTGAAGGAAGGCCTCGCCACCAGGGTTTGCTTTTTCTCTGCTACAGTTGCCATATATCCTGACTTTTTATGAATGATATAAACTAATTCCGGCTTACGCCTTCACAAAAATAGTATCATCTTTTTGGGGAATATTTCAATATCCTATCCGCTTGTTGCAATAAAATATCTTTGTTTGATCCAAACTTTTAAAACGGTTCGGACGTTTCCATATTAGCGGATAATCATTTAAAACGTGATGACGATGAACAACCGGAGTATTCCCAGTCTTCCTGATTTAACCCCTTCTGGACGGCTTCACACACTGGTAGAAAACCGGTCGATTTATACGATGGAGCATTGCGAAATGAATGTTTTCGAGACTTATCAGCCAAGCGAAAGGGTGAACCTCCGGTTTCCTGACCTGGTTTATACGGCTATGCTGCGGGGTAAAAAAGTGATGCACCTCTTTGACAACCGGCAAAGCTTTGATTATGTCCCGGGGGAATCGGTGATTATGCCATCCAACGAGACAATGGTTATTGATTTTCCGGAAGCTTCTTTTAAAACGCCGGCCCAGTGTATTGCGCTGGCAATTGATGAGCGTAAAATAAAAGAGACGGTTGAAATACTGAACAACCAGTTTGCCAAAACCAATGAGAAAGATTCCTGGAGCCTTGCTTCAGACCAGTTTCATATTCAGAATACACAGGAAATATCCTATACCATTGACAGGATCATGCGCCTGGCCCGTGAAAGCAACCCCGGAAAAGATATTTTTGTCAATATGGCTATACAGGAGCTTCTGCTGAGGCTCATGCAAACCCAGGCGCGCGGGCTTATCTTCGGCCATTATAAGCTGCTGAGCAGTTCCAACCGGTTTGCACGCGTAGTTGAGTTTGTGAAGGAAAACCTCGACCAGAATCTCACGGTTGAGAAGCTCAGTGACCTGGCCTGTATGAGCAAGCCGCATTTTTTCAGGAGCTTCAAACGCGAATTCGGGCTGAGCCCGGTTGAATTTATTATCCGGGAACGGATAACCAAGGCGCGGGAGCTTCTGCAGGAGTCAAAAAATAGCGTTTCGGATGTTTGTTTCAGGCTTGGATTTCAAAGTGTCAATTATTTTTGCACTTTGTTTAAAAAGCACGTAGGCGTGTCTCCCGGCAGATTTAAACAGGGAGCTTTGGTGGCAGCCTGCACCTATGACTGATGAAATTCTTTGTACACCGCTCACCCCTCGTATTGAAATGGTGGCTCTCCGAATATCTCTGGAAAGTAGATACACAGGAACGTGTAATTTACCTGACCTTCGATGATGGTCCCATACCGGTTGTGACGGAGTATGTGCTGAAACAACTGGCAGCCTTTTCCGCGAAGGCTACATTTTTCTGTATAGGCGATAATGTCAGGAAGCATCCGCAGGTATTTCAGGAGCTAAAAAGCCAGGGGCATTCTATTGGCAACCACACTTTTAACCACCTGAACGGGTGGAAAACGGAAACGGACCGGTACCTGGAAAATATCAAAATGTGCCAAGATATTCTTGAAACCGAAACGCGGCTTTTCAGACCTCCCTATGGCCGTATGACCCGGGCACAGTTCAGAAGCCTGCCGGCGGGCTCCCGCGTGGTGATGTGGGATGTGCTGACCGGCGATTTTTCGCGTGAGATTGTACCTGAAAAGGCGACTGCGACCTGCATCCGGCACTCCGGGCCGGGAACAATCATGCTGCTTCACGACAGCCTGAAGGCAGAGATGAACCTCCGGTTTATGTTGCCCCGGGTTCTTGCGCATTTCTCGGAAAAAGGTTACCGTTTTGAGGCGCTGCCGATGCAGTAAACGTAGATTTTTAGCAGATATGGAGATTCGTAAAGCCGGTGTTAATGATTCTGACCCGATAGCGGAATGCCTTTTCCTTGCGATGGAAGACATTGTATATCATTTCCTAAAGAGCAGGGACCGCGCGCAGGGGGCGCAATTTATGCGGCGCCTTGTGGGGTTGGGGGGGAACCAGTATTCATACGAAAATTGCTGGGTGCTGGTGGAAAACGGAACGGTCCTGGCGGCTGCCTGCCTGTACGACGGCGCTTTACTTGAAATGCTCAGGCGACCGGTGGCAGCATTTGTGCACACAAATTATGGTCTTGACTTCAACCCGGAGAACGAAACGGGCGCGGGCGAAATATACCTGGATACGCTGGGCGTGCTGGAACAGCACCAGGGAAAGGGGCTAGGGAAGATGCTGTTGAAATTTTTGATCGATACCTATGTGAACGGAGAAGGCAAGGTGATCGGCCTGCTGGTTGATAAAGAGAACCCGGGAGCGAAAAAACTGTATCTTAGGGTAGGTTTTTCGGTAGTAGGCGAGAAAAAGCTTGCCGGTAAAACGATGGAGCATCTGCAGGTGGGTAACCGGGCGGGCGCACAGACCTTTGAATGAACACCCAGTTTTTGGTATGCCGGAGCTATTAATTGAGGTCGTGAGAGCCGACCTTCACAAGCACATTGAACCGGGGCGGAGTGCCTCCGGGCAGAAATATTTTAAAGGCGGGATTTTGATTTACGGCGTGAAAACACCGGTGGTCAACCAGATCAGCAAGTCCTTTTTCCCGGAAATCGAAGCCCTGGAGAAAGCTGAAGTGTGGCGGCTGTGTGAGGCCTTATGGGCTTCGGGTTATTTGGAGGAATCGCTTGTGGCCTGCAATTGGTCATACCGGTTGAGAAAGAAATTTTCGCGGGAAGATTTTTATGTTTTCGAAACCTGGCTAAGCCGGTACGTCAACAACTGGGCGTCCTGCGATACCCTTTGCAACCATACCATCGGCACGGTAGTGGAGAAAAACCCGGAATTGATTGAAGTCCTGATGCGGTGGGCGGGCGCCGAAAACCGCTGGTTGCGCCGGGCGTCGGCGGTCACTCTGATCGTACCGGCGCGGAAAGGACTTTTTTTAAGCGGGATTTTACAAATTGCGGAAATTTTGCTGACTGACCAGGACGACATGGTACAGAAGGGCTACGGCTGGCTATTGAAAGTCGCGGCAGAGGTGTACCAGGAGGAGGTTTTTGATTTTGTTGTGAACCGCCGTCATAAAATGCCCAGAACTGCACTCCGGTATGCCATTGAAAAAATGCCTGCCGGGTTGAAAGCTGCCGCTATGAGAAAATAGGTAACCCGTATCGAATATGAATTGGACCGGCGTCGTCCTGACCGGAGTGGTATTGTTCTCTTTTCTGCCGCTCGCCATAGTGCTTTACAAGAAGCAACGTGCAAAGAACATGATAGAAAAGGGCAGAAAGGCCGTCGGGCAGGTGTACAGGATTACGCCGGGCTATCGAACGGCTTCAGATTCTGTCAGCTATCGTTTCTATGACCCTTCGAGCGGCCGGTTTTACAACGGCGGACTTCAGTCCAAATTGGGAAAGTTCAAAGTTGGCGACGCATTGGACGTATATTATAACCCGGCCAATCCGGCCCTTAATACGGTACAAGGGGCGTGGCAGTCGGGTATTTTGCTCATCTTTACGGCAGGTATCGCTGTTTTCGTGTGCTGGGCGATGTACCAGCTGTGGGAAATGGTTCAATTGGGTCAATTGTAGTATATTGCGATTCACCAAACGATTCACCATGCAACCCGATATTCAAGCTTACAACCTGGCTCAATCGGAAACGGACCAGGCGGTTTGTAACCTTTTGGCCAATGAACTGGACCGCCTTCTCCCGGAAGCGGAGCGGAAAATCTGGCATGCGCATCCTGTCTGGTTCCTGGATGGAAATCCGGTAGCGGGGTACAGCAAGCTGAAGGGATGTGTCCGGCTGCTTTTCTGGAGCGGTCAGTCGTTTGAAGAAGCGGGATTGTCGAAAGAGGGGACTTTTAAAGCGGCCGAAGCGCGCTACCGGCAGGTCGGGGAGATAAACCTGGCGGACCTCGGTCGCTGGATCGGAAAAGCCCGTGAAATCCAGTGGGATTACAAAAATCTCATCAAGAGAAAAGGCGTGCTCGAGCGTCTTAAATAGGTTAGTGCAGCGAACTATTGCTTCTTTTCGCCCGGTTCCACCACCAATACGCGCTTGCCGGAAATCCACGCTACATGGCAGCAGTCAAAAGTGGTAAATACTTCTGTCGATACAACCACTTGACCGCCCTGGTAGCCTTTGAAAAGAAGATGTATGGGAACGTTGCGCGGGAAATACTCTTGATAGGTATCGCCGATAATCGGGTAATTACCGTTGTTACGGAACCATTTCATGCTTTCCTGCGACTTTGACCAAGTAATGTCTTTGCCTTCAGGAAGTAAAAGTACCTGGAAGTCGTCCAAGGCTACCGGCGTACTGTCCGGATATATAACCCGCATGGAAAGCGTTCTCAATTCCTCGGTGCAAATCGTGGAAGGGGAGCATTTTTGAGTTGCCAGAGGATTGTTTTCGGAACAAGAGGTCCATAGCAGACTGATAAACGGAAGCAGGATGGCGGTTTTCATTTACAATGACCGTGATTTTCTGAAAGACCCGGAAAACGGCCGAAGCGTTGGAACCTGCAGGGAGGCAATTATTTTCGCCGCATGCGCAGGAGCGGGTAGTTTTTACCCAGGTCGTCTTTTTCGCTTCTGGCGAACACTTCGAATCCCATCTTTTCATAGAAAGCAAGCGCAGCCGTATTCTGTTCATTGACGTCAATGAGGTTGGCGTCAAAGTTGTCGAATGCGAACCGGATCAATTTTTTTCCGTAGCCTTGTCCTATGAATTCCGGATGAAGAAAGAGCATTTCAATTTTCCGTTCATAGAGCGCCATGAAGCCGGTTACCCGGTCCCCGGACATCAGGCAAAAAATGGTAAACTCATTCAGGTCAAGATCCTGGAGCAGGTTTTTAATGATGCGGAAGTCTTCTGTGCTCAGAAAATGATGGGTGGCCAGCACGGATTGTTCCCACACGGCTAGCAGTTCACTTCGCTGCCGGTCGGCGTATTTTTGAATGGTGTGCGCGTTCATTGGTATTTTGGATGAATACAAAGAAGGTGCCTGAAGCAGGATCTCTCCGTTTCAGTACAGGTAACGGTTTGAACCCTTCAGACACCCTCCCGGCTAAAAAACTTTCGGAGGTTAATTTACATTTATTTCCTGAGCAGGTTGGTGCGCCTCCGGATTTTTCGGCAAGGTAACCTCCAGGACGCCATCGCGGTAACTGGCGGAAATGGTGTCGGTCATTGCTTTTCCGTTAAGCTGGAAGGAACGTCTGAAAGCTGCGGGACGATATTCCTCGTATATAAACCCCGCGCCTTCTTGTTCAACGGTCGGTTCATAGCGGACGGTTAGTATGTCTTCATCTACCGAAACATGGAAGTGTTCTTTTTGAAGGCCCGCCGCATACAGGGAAAGCAGGTAATGGTCCGGCTTTTCTACGATGTTAACCAGGTGACGTTCCGACAGGTTCCTGTGCATATTGCCGCCCCACGGGCCGCCGAACAAGTGTCCGAACCTGTTTTTGAAACGATTTCCACAGCCTGAAGTGCCGAAGTGATGTTGATTTTCCCGGTTGAATGATTCTTTATTATACATGATTGTCGATTCTGAATGGTTAGAAAATATTTGGTACTATCCGATGGGTACAATCACCGGACGGGTTCTGACGACCACCGGCATAATCCGGGTAGTCGGTTCAAGCGGAATGATTTGGGAATTGGCGGTATAGTGCCTGCCAGGCAATTGTTCTGTCCTCCAGGCCGCGGTCAGCGCTTTGGCTGCAAACACAATCATGCCGACGACAAGCAACGCAATTAAAAGCTTGAAGACTACGAAGAGTACCAAGGCCCCTATGCCGACCGCTAGTGTGAGCGCCGCCGCACGGGGAAGTATGAAAGCGAGTTTATGATTCATTTTTTCTGTTTTATGTTGTTGTATTCGGGCCCTTTTTAAGGTAGACGGATGGAGGGTCAGAATACTTTAACAAAAAACAGTTTTTTTAACGGCGGCATCGTCTCCGCCATTCTTCCTTCAGTGCTTCGCGTTCCTCAGGCGTTGCGTTCCGCATTTCTTCGCGCATCTGGTAGGGATTAAAGCCTGGTCGTCCCATCCGTTTTCCCGGGCCTCTGAAATCGCTGAAGAGTATTTTGCAGAGAAGGAACAAACCGGCCGCCTGCCAGAAACTGATGGCTTTTACCCCCAGTAAATCCGGTAGTATGGCATTCCAGAGCCACATTACCAGGTACCCGGCAATTCCCAGAACGAGAGGTACGATCAGTAAAAACAATCCCCTCATTTTTTTTCTGCCGTAAAATCTTTTAGGTTCCATTGCTATTGAAAAAGTTCATTGTATAAATCCGACAGTCGCAGGCGGAGATGCCTGACTGCATATCCTTTCCGGCTGATGATCGTCTTGAGCGGTTCCCCACTTGCATCTGCTATTTCCTGCAGGGTTTTGTCTTCCAGTTCGTTCTGAACAAAAACAGCCCGCTGCTTCTCCGGTAATTCTTCCAGAGCTTCCGTAAAAGCCTGCCAGAAGGTATCTTTAAAAAGGTAAAGTTCGGGGTTTTCTTTTTCGTCTGCCAGCAGAATATCTCTTATGCTCACTTCTCCGTCTTCGTCTTCATAGGCGAGGTCGTCGAGCAGTTCGCTTTGGCGTTTGCGGTACCGGTCAGTGATCTTGTTGCGGGCTACCCTGTAAAGCCAGCCGCTGATGCTCTCAATTTCTTCGGGAGCGGTGAGATTGCCCAGCTGGTACCAGACATCCTGAAGAATATCTTCGGCATCTTCCAGGATATTTACCCGCCCCCTGATAAAGCTGAGCAATTGGGTACCGTATTTTTTGACTGTGTCCGGCAGGTTGAATGTCCGTTTCTCAGGCATGGACAATTGCATTGATTGGTTCATCGCTTGCGTACGTGTACTCCCGCAGACGAGCGGCCGGCGATTTTACTTTACTTAAGGCGGTTTTTTTTTGAATCTTCCGTTTGAAACAAGTTGATCCCGGCGGTAAGCACCTCTCTCATCACTTCCACCGGCAAATCTTCATCAGGACGAACCCTTAACACCTTCATTTTTATGCGGCTGCCGGTTTCAAGGGCCGGATGGGTCAGAACTTGCAGTGCTTTCCCTGACTATAAATCTAAATAACAATGAAGAATTACGGTTCAAAAGATTGAATCTACCGGAAAAAAATGAAAATTCACCTGTTTAAAACAATCGTTATGCCCCGGGCCATGCGGGAGTGTCCGGGAAATACATGCCGGATGGGCTATTCCGGATCAAATTTTCAAACCACTTAAACAGTTTATCCATGACAACGGCTAAACCTTTGCCATCAGACCGACAGAAAGAGCTTTTTTCAATACTTCAGATCCGTTTTGAGAAAAACAGGAAACGCCACGAACACATTACATGGGAAGAGGTCCGGGCAAAGCTCGAAGCCAACCCGGGCAAACTTTTCATCCTGAATGAAATGGAAGAAACCGGCGGGGAACCGGATGTGGTGGGGAGAGATGAGAAAACCGGTGAATTCCTGTTTTATGATTGTTCCCCCGAAACGCCTAAAGGCAGGCGCAGCCTTTGTTTTGACCGTGAGGCACTGGATGCGCGAAAAATGAACAAGCCGGAAAACTCGGCAACGGATATGGCAGATGAAATAGGAATAAAAATGCTGACAGAGGCCGAGTACCGGTATCTTCAAACGTTGGGAGAGTTTGATGCAAAGACTTCCAGCTGGGTAATAACACCTCCGGATATCCGCAAAAGAGGAGGTGCGCTTTTCTGTGATCGCCGCTTCGGACAAGTGTTTTTGTATCACAACGGCGCCGATTCCTACTACGCCGCCCGGGGATTCAGAGGGGTAGTGAAGGTGTAGGGAGAGGGAAATCGGAAATCGGAAATCGGAAATCGGAAAAGCTGCTGACGGCGTCAGAGCTACGCGCTGATTTCCGATTTCCAACTTCCGATTTCCCCTCTTTCATTTCACCCTTTTAAACACAAAAAGATCCGTGAATTCCCAGGACTCGTCTTTGGGAGTGCCTCTGCGGATTACGAACAGGTTGGGCTTACGCAGCTCGTAGATAATCCTGACTTTTTTGTCGCTTTTTTCAAACAGGGTTTCGTTCTTTTTGGTTTCGATAAAGTAATAGGTGTCGGCCTCTTCTTTGTCTTCTACCGAGATAAGCCCGGGTTTAAAGTGTTTGACACGAACGATCGGGCCTTTTTCCGTTTGTTCAAAAGCAAAGATTTCGTAGAGCGACGGTTGGTTGCCCTGGATCATCCGGATATAGCCGACCACATTGTTGCCTTCAGGCGCCGACCAGGAGGCCTCAATGGGGCCGCCTTTGAATTCTCCTTTCCAGTGGCCCTCAATATGGGCCACAACAGACAGGTCGGGAACGGACTGCGCGTGAGCGGTAGCGGTAAAAAATAAGAAGCTCAGAAGGAGCGCGGTTGCTGAAAAAAGACGCATGGGATATCGGTACGTTGGATTATTTCAGGCTCGCCAGAGCTGCTGTATAGTCGGGTTCCTGGGTAGTTTCGGGTACTTGTTCTGTATAGACTACAGTGCCCTCCTCATTCAGGACCACCACTGACCGGCTCAACAGATTTTTAAGCGGTGAATCCGCAATTTTTACGCCGTAGTCATCACCAAAGGAGGAACGGAACGCCGAGAGGGGTATTACCTGGTCGAGGCCCTCGGCTCCGCAAAAGCGTCCTAATGCAAAAGGAAGATCGTTTGAAATGCATAGCACTACCGTGTTGGCCAGGCCGGATGCTTCCTGGTTGAACTTCCTGACTGAGGTTGCGCAAACACCGGTATCAATACTCGGAAAAATGTTAAGAATAAGTTTTTTACCCGCGAAGTCGGCATCGGTTTTTTCCGAAAGATCGGCGGCTGTCAGGGTGAAGCCTGGCGCTTTGGACCCCTTCCCGGGAAGGGTACCGACTGTATTGACGGGGTTTCCTTTTAATGTTATTGAACTCATCGGTTTGGACTTGGTAATATTTAAAAAATGGATGCTGAAAAATGACAGTTCCGAAGATAAAGAAAACAATTGAGCTTCTTTAGGTTCGGAACTGACGAGGTGCGCCATTTTTTTGTTGTCCGGCGGGCGCCGGCGAGTTCGGAAAGGCGGGATTTTTACTTTTTCCGGAGGTATACGTTGTTGCTGACCGACTCCAGGTGGACCATCGGGCCGCCGTCTTTTGCCTTGCCAAGAATGTTGTATCCCACCATCGGATTGTTTTTGACTTTGCCCTTGAATTCTATCGCCAGGTTGGAATATACTTCGCCGGTAATGCTTTTGAGAAAAAGGTTGGCGCCAAGCGGATCGGGCCAGCTCATGTCAACAAAACCGCTGATAGACTTGGCCATTACCGGAGCGCCTGCCCCGTCCAGCAGCACATTGCCATTGATTGTGCTCAAATCAAGCGGGGCATTTCTCGGTAAATAAACGTCATACAAAATATCGGTTGACGTGATTTGGGGCATGTCCTTTTCTCCGGGGGCAGCACCTGACTTTGATTGATTTACCAGCCGTTTGTCAAGGTCGACAGCCAATTTTACTGCCGATTCCGTTTCGGATGTTTTGACGGTCAATGCGTCATTCAGTTTTCCGTCATTGATCGTGACCAGGATCACAACGGATACTTCCGGCTGGTCCCAGTATTTTACCCGGATACTATCGGCAAATTTGAGGTCCAGCTCTACTTTTTGTCCAGGCTTGACCCTGAGTTTTTCTTCAATTCTTTTTTGCGCTACCAACGGAACATTTGCCCAGAAGAGCAGCAGAAGAAGCAAGGCTTTCATAATTATTGGGGATTGGATTTTTGAAAAGACAATAGTGGTCCCGGGTTGCAAACAGCTCGTGTTTGTAACCGGTCAGGAATGAAAGTGACAGGATTAAGGTTGGGCTTAGGCCCGTGTTGTAGTGTTACCGGGCTTTGCGGAGATAAATATTGCCCGAGATGACGCTTAGGTTGACGGCCATGCCGCCGCCGTTAATGGTACCCTCCAGTGAGTTGCCGCCACCGACACGCGGAAGCCCGCTGCCGCTCCTTTCGCCACCGACCCGCTGTATATCGAAGTCTGTGAAAATTTCGCCCTGGATGGCCTTCATACCCAGTGAGCTTTTGATGCCCGCGGGCATTGTCATATCAATGTCGCCGCTAATCGTTGATACCGCCACAGTTTTGCTGGCTGAGGCCTGTCCCAATTGTACTTCAATATCGCCGCTTATGGAGTTGGCTACGAACGAGCCGCTTATTTTACCGGCTTTTATATTTACCTGGTTGGTTTTTATTTCCACGTCTCCTTCCAACCCCTTAAGAACTACATCGTCGCCGCCGTTGAACTCAAGCTGCTGGTATTTGACCGATACTTTTGACGGCACCTTGATGGTGTATGCCGCTTCCTGCCTCACCGCTTTCTGGATGACGAGGGTATTCCCCTTCTTCTCTGCGGACAGGCCGATCCCGGTGTTGTCGGTGGAGCCGTAGTAAATAGGCTTAAGCCCTTTTGCCCGGTCCGGAATCGGTTTGAGGTTGTCGGGGCCCTTGATAATTACCTCGTCGCCCGAATACCCTTCTATGAGGACGCCGGTGGCGGGAAGTTCAATTTCAACGCGCTGGTCCGCAGAATTGGGAATTTTGATTTTGTAGGTTTGCGCGAACGCCAACTGGCCGAAACTGCAAAGAAAACAGGCTGCAATAATGGATTTTTTCATTGGAATGTGAGATTTGATTGGTGAGGTGTGAGGTGTGGGGGTGAGGTATGATGGGTGAAGCCTAAAGCCTTATCCCTCCATACCCCACACCTCAAACCTCATGGCTAATAGCTATACAAAAAGCTGTCCGGCATCGATGACTGAGGCGGCCTGTCGGGCCATTTCGCGTACAAGTTCCAGGTTGTTGCTGTCTTCCGATAGTTTGCGCAAACTTTCAACGGCCCGTTTGTCCTTGAGGCGGCTAATCGTTTCAATCAGAGAAACCTGTATGATAGGGTCCTTTTCGATTGACAACGCCCTGATCAGCGCATCGGCGGCTACTCTTTTCTTCGCCACAGGCTGCAGCGTGTTCAAAGCTGCCATCCTGACGTTTACATTCGGGTCAAAGTGCAGGGTGTTGATCACCTGCTGCAAAGTCAGGTCGTCGCCCGGGCCGCTGTCCGATAATTGATTCAGGACCAGGATCCGGTCACTGGCAGAACTGCTGTTTTGATAGTCGAGAGAGAGCAGGTTGCCGGCTCGGGGAGCGACATATGCTTCTCCTGCAGCAGAGTGAGTGACCCCATTCTGGCGGCCCATCCAATAACCGGCAATCAGCATTATTACCGACGCCGCCACCTGGAGCGGCCAGTACAGCCTCCTGATTTTAGGGGTGGTTGTTTCAAGCTGCGCAACAGAGGCTGCGGCCACTTTCGTGCTCAGGCTTTCTTTTCTTGCCTGGAGGATCTGAGAAAAATAGGCTTTTTCGAATGCCATTTCTTCTGATAGGAGGGGCGCTGCGAAAAAAAGCTGAAGCTTTTTTTCTTCTTCAAGCGTGGTCTGACCCTCATAAAAACGATCCAGCAGCACTTTAATCTCTTGTTCCATATCGATGATATTTGAGGTACTCTTCCTTTATTTTTTTCCGGGCCCTGGACAGGATCACTCTGATGTTGTTAATTTCCAGTTGCGTGACGGATTCTATTTCTTCAAAACTGTATTCTTCAACGTCCCGGAGATGGATGATCAGCCTTTGCGGTTCGGGGAGTTTCGAGATCAATCTCCGGATCAGCTCTTCGTTATTGTTGTTCTCAATTTCCTGGTGCGGCGTCTGCCCGGTTTCGGTTCTTTCCATCACGGCGTCGCCTGAAATGGTTTTGCTGTAGCCGTGCGATTTTATTTTATCGAGGCAACCGTTGCGGACGGTCTGAACCGCAAGCGCCTCCAGGCTTTCGTACCTGTCCAGGTCGTGCCGCCGGTTCCAGAGTTTCAGAAAGGTATCCTGTACCATATCCTCGGCGTCCTGGATAACGGGCAGGTACATCCGGGCAATGCGGTACAGCCGCGATTGGATGGGAATGATACGTTTGCTAAAACTCTTTAGGTCCATACAACAGCAAAGACGATTGTACGCTTATTTCATTACAGTGTATCTTTGTTTTTTTTCAAATAGTTGAAAACAGGCAGGAACGGATCATTCCGGAAACCTCTATTTGTTGCTTCATGAACCGGATTTTATACGCAGGCATCAGTATGACGTTGTGCTTGATGCTTTGGCCCGGAAACTCGTCAGTCCGTGCCCAGTCCTCGAATGAATCTCTTGCCGCCCGGTTCAGGAAGGTTACGCCTGAAAGCAGGTGGGAGCTGATAGACACCATCCGCCTGGGCTTTAATGCGCATCATACTCAAGGATTGGTGCGGGTGGGGGAAGATTTTTTTCTCACCGCTGTAGAAGTGAAGCGCTGGCCCAAGAAGTATGGACAAATGAAAGGGAAGTTCGACCGGGATACCGGTGAGGGCATCGGGCACTTGTTCAGGTTTAACCGGGATGGCGTGTTACTGGAGGACCTTCGGTTGGGAGAGGGCAGCATTTATCATCCCGGCGGGCTTGATTTCGACGGCAGTGCGCTATGGGTCCCGGTTTGCGAGTACCGTCCGTACGGGCCGTCCATCGTATACCGGATAGAGGCTGGAAAGATGAAGGCGGAGAAGGCGTTTGAGTTTGATGATGCATTGGGAGCGTTGGCGTTCGACAAAACCACTCATACGCTGTTAGGGGGAAATTGGGGATCCAGGGGCTTGTACAGGTGGCAGGTCGCCGGTAACGGAAAGGTTGAGAATGCAGCATCGCCGGCTACGCCGAACCCCTCGTTTTATATAGATTACCAGGATTGCCACGATGCGGGGGAGGGAATGTTGCTTTGTTCCGGGTTGAGAAATTATGCAGGCGCAGATTTCGGAAAGCCTTACCCCATGGGCGGGCTTGATCTGATCAGCACGGCCGATCTTCGCCCTGTTCACCAATTGCCGGTTACCTTATGGGCGCCTTCGGGTCGGGTAATGACGAGTAATCCGGCCTGGATTGAAGTTTCTCCGCATGGGCTGTTGGCTTATTTCATTCCGGACGACGACGAGCAGGCGATTCTGTATGTTTACGAAATCAAACTTCGCTAACAATCATTTCGCGCCTGGCGGACAATGTTTTTTAAGGAAGTTGGTGAATAAAGTTGACATGTGCTGTACCGTGCCTTCGCCCTCTCTAATACCGTGGGTTCGGTTGGGGTAGGCCATAAATTGAAACTGTTTGTTGTGTTTGATCAGCTCGTTGAGGAGCATTTCGGCGTTTTGATAATGCACGTTATCGTCGCCGGTTCCATGTATGTATAATAAGTTTCCTTCGAGGTGTTTTGCGTGGGTAATGGGCGAGCCGTTTATGAAGTCCTGCAGGTTTTCCTGTGGCAGGCCCATAAACCGTTCCTGGTAGATGTTGTCATAGGTGAGCTGGTTTGCCACTGCCGCTACCGCTATGCCGGTTTTAAAGACGGCAGGGTATTGAAATAGAAGGTTGAGGGTAGACGAACCGCCGCCGCTGTGGCCATGTACCGCTACCCGCGAAGTGTCGATAAATGGAAATTTTTCAAATATGGCCTGTGCCGCTTCTGCCTGGTCTTTGATATTTATCACGCCGATATTCCTGTAAATTGCCTTGCGCCAGCTCCTTCCTTTCGGCGATGGCGTGCCGCGGTTATCGACAGATGCATAAAGGTAGCCGTCGGCAGACATGTCGCCGGCGTAGTTGCGGTTGAGGCCGGTGCCGTAGGTATCGAGTACTGTGCTGGCTGCGGGTTCCCCGTATACCTGGAAGACGATGGGGTATTTCTTCGCAGGATCAAAGTTTTTCGGTTTCACCAGCCAGGCGTCCGTTTCTACCCCGCTTTTGGTGGTGACTTTGAAAAACTCGATATCGAGCTGATTTGGCGCGGGGCGGGAACCGTCGTTGAACAGGGGTTGGTGGTCGGGCAGGGATACCCATTGTGAATGGGGCCGGGTTTTGGCATTTGAAAACAAGTGGATGGCCGTTTTCCCATCCGGCGCGATCAGGTAATCATGGCTGCCGGCCTGGTTTACAGGGCTTAGCCTTTCGGCATTTCCGGATCCGTCGAGCGGGGAACGGTAGAGATAGGCCTGGGTGGCGTTGTGGGGCGATGCGAGGTAGTAATAACTGTTGGAAGCTTCATGAATGCGGAGAGGTTTGATAATGTCAAAGTCACCCCTGGTGATGAGTTTTTCGTTTTTCCCGTCTTTGGAAACCCGGAAAGCATGCCGCCAACCGTCTTTTTCACTGATCCAGATGAATTCATTGCCGTCCGAAATCCAGTCCCAGCCGGAAGGGTCATGGTCAAAGATGCTTTTTATGTCAATCCAGGCGTTGTCTTTTTCCTGGTAAAATACGGTTGATTTGCCTGACCGCGTGTCGATGTACAACAGGGTACTTTCGTTCTGTTTCCTGTTGAGCTGTTGTACAACGAGCTGGTGGGAGTTGCGTGTGAATTCCATTCGGGGCAGGTAGGTGTTGGAAGGATCTCCGGGAACCTGCATCCATTTTGATTTTCCCGTGCTGACATCAACTACGCCCAGCTTATAGGGGGAAGGTTTTTCTCCGACCTTGGGATATTCTACAGGAATGGTGAATGAGTAAACCGAATCGGTGTTGTTGATCATCAGGAAATCCCTGATCGCGCTTGCATCTATCTGCCAGTAGGCGATCTGTTTGCTGTCGGGGCTCCATCTGAAGCCGTCCCGGCAATCGAATTCCTCTTCATAAGCCCAGTCGAATGTGCCGTTAATCCGTCTTTTGGTGCCGTCGTGGGTGAGTGCTTTCGTTTGACCGGTGCGTAAGTCGTCTACATACAAATTGTTGCCGCTGACATAGGCTACCTTGTTACCGTCCGGTGAAAGCTTGGCATACAGAAGCGAAGCCTCAGGAAATGATTTACCTATTTTCGTCAAACGGTTGCCGGCTTTACTGAATACCCAATAGTCGCCTTTCGTTTCATAGCGCCATACTTTTCTGGTATTGGTGAAAATAAGAGCTTTGGCGCCGTCTTCGGAAACCTGGATGCCCGATATGCCTGGCAAGGGGACATTGCCGTCAATGAGCGGGCTGGCATAGACTTCCGGTTTGAAATCGGGCAGGGAAACCCGCGTAATCTCACCTTTGTCCGCTTCATAGAATGCATTTCCGCCGGGCGCCCATTGAAAGGTGGTGGGAAGTTGTCCTTTTGCTGTTAAAGAGAGGGCCGACAGAAACAGGAAGATGGCGAAATAACGCATGGTTTAATAATTGAAGTGTCCTGCGAAAGTTTGGAGGATAAGTTGCAGTTTTATGAGCGTAATCTGAAGTATTCGGATGTTTTTTTTGATGGCGGGAGTTTTGAGGCATCTTTGTGACCCCGGAACCTTCCAGGTAAATAGTATGCGCCCCGACCTTTCCTCTTTACCTTTGTCAGGCAGAGCGTGGTGGTACGACGGCTGAAATTTGGTTTTCATATCGATTTGTCAAATGAGTTACGAGGAGTTTTTAGGCACCCTTTCCGATACTGTGCCGCCTGAGTTTTCAAATGAAATTTTAAGGGCGCTTTGGTACGAAGCGCGGGGCGACTGGGAGCAGGCCCACGAGATTGCGCAGGAAAAGGAAGGGACCAAGGCGTATGATCGTCTCCATGCTTATCTGCATCGCGTGGAAGGAGATGAATGGAATGCCGGTTATTGGTACCGGAGAAGCGGGGCGCCTATGCCCGGTGTACCCTTTAAAGAAGAGTGGGCGGAGTTGGTGAAAACGCATCTTTGACCGGAAGCCGGTTGCCGGGGTTGTAGTATGAGTTTTATGGAAATAAGCTTTTTGGCTTATTTGTATAGCATATAAGTTTTTTAGCTTATACTATTATTTAATAAGTTGTTTTGCTTATATTTGAAATGTATAAGTGTTAAAGGTTATAAAACTGTTGCCTTTCGCACACATTTTAAAGCAGCATATCTCGAATGGAAATGCCCGGGAATAAAAAAAAGATAGGAGTCGTGTTAACGGCCGACATGGTTAATTCGACTTCGTTCCCGCCCGAAGAAACCGAGCAGCGGCTTTCACGCTTGTTGCGCCGCTTACAGGCGGAAGCAGAATGGCAACTAAAACCCGAAATCTATCGCGGGGACAGTTTTCAGGGCGTATTGAGAAGCCCGGAACAGGCGTTGTATGTCAGCTTGCTGGCGCGTGCTTTTTTGAAAGCGGAGGCCCCTGACCTTGATCTCCGGGTGGCGATCGGAATCGGGACAATGGAGCGTCTGACTGACCGGTCGGGGACTTCTGACGGGGAAGCGTTTCGTTTGTCCGGCCAGTTGGCCGACAATATGAAGAAAAACAGGGCCAGGATCGCCATTGCATTACCCGGGCCGGTGGAACCGCTTCAGTCGGTACTTACTTTGCTTGAAGCAATAGTGGAAAAATGGACAGTTCCCCAGGCTGAGGTGGTGCTCGGGTTATTGACCGGGTTGAACCGGAATGAAATAGCTGAATTGCTAAAAATCAGTCAGCCGGCGGTAAGCCAGCACGCCAGCGCAGCGAAATGGTGGGCTGTTGAGCCGATAATTCATGATTTTTCGAAAATTATCCACGCATTCTATCCGTATGACTGACTTTCTTGCGCTTCTGACGGCTCATATACTCGCAGATTTCTATTTTCAACCGGCCGAATGGGTGCTGGGAAAACGAAAAAACGGGTGGAAATCCAGGTCGCTGTATGCGCACCTGCTGGTGGTGACAGTCTTATCCTATTTGTTTTTGGGGCGTTGGGCACAGCCTCATGTGGCGCTGTTAATCGGACTTGCGCACGGGTTGATTGACATAATCAAGCTCCGGTTTGATACCCAAAAAACAACCGGCTGGTTTATTTATGACCAATTGCTGCACCTGGTCAGCCTGGTAGCGGCGGCATGGCTGCTCAACAGGGCGGACGCCGTATCGCTGGAAACGGTAATGTCGTTTGTCCGGAATCCACGGGTCTTCGGTGCAGTGGCGGGTGTATTGCTCTGCCTTACGCCGGTGTCGTTCCTGGTAGGCATGTTTACAAGGCCGTGGCGTGCGGAACTGGAGCGCATAGCGCCGGGCGCGGAAGACAATCTTGACAATGCCGGCAGGTGGATCGGTATGTCGGAGCGGCTGCTGATTTTCGTCTTCGTGTGGCTGGGGCAATACGCTGCCATCGGGTTTCTTATCGCGGCGAAATCGCTCCTTCGTTATAACGACAAGCACCCGGCCGATATCCCCGCCAGCTATGTCAGCAAAAAGTCGGAATATGTCCTGGTAGGCACACTGGCCAGCTATACCTGCGCCATTATGATTGCACTGGCGGTACGGCTTCTCAAATGAGCATTGGTAAAACTTAATTTACATCATATAGAAAATAATGAACGATCGGGACATCAGGTGGCGGCAGCGCTTCAGCAATTATAAAAAGGCACTGAGAAAATTAGAGGAGGCCGCAAAAAGAATAGAAGAGGACTACGAAGTTGATGAGGAAGGAAATATTGATAAAGATGATTTCCTCGACGATATCATTAAGGAGGGCGTGATACAGCGTTTTGAATATACCCACGAACTTGCCTGGAATGTGATGAAGGACTATTTGAACGAGATTGGGGGAATAAAGGTGCTGGGTTCAAAGGATTCAACCCGGCAGGCACTGGCCGGACAGCTAATCACCCATGGCGAGGTGTGGATGGAGATGATTCAAAGTCGTAATCAGACGTCCCACACTTACAATGAAGAAGTTGCTGACGGAATATTCGGGAAAATAATCAAGGAATACCTCCCTGCTTTTTTAACTTTCAAAAGCACTATGGAGGGGTTTCAACACGGAGCGCAGGGTAATTTGTCGGATGGAAGATGAAATACGGACTGTCTGAAAATAGCATAAAAGCTATCCATGCTGTATTGGCTCAAAATTCAAATATTGAAACGGCAGTTCTGTATGGATCAAGAGCAAAGGGCAACTATCGGGAAGGTTCCGACATCGACCTGGCACTCATTGGAGACCAGCTGGATCTCTCGCAAATGCTCAGGATCGCCGCGATGCTCGACGACCTCATGATTCCTTACAAGGTAGATGTGGCGCTGCTTCATCAAATAAACAATGCCGAGCTGAAAGACCACATTCTCCGGCGCGGAGTTGTTTTTTACCGGAAAAAGGAATAAGCGGTTTGACTGAGGGATTCCGGGCGCAATGCAATGCAGCCAGGGAACGAGAGGAAGGGTAGAACGGTGCTGAAAAGTTAAAAACAGTTAAATGGGCAAAATCTCCGTGGTCCCGTTAAACCCTGCCGATGCAGCAAACTCTAACGATCATAACCAAAAAGACTGAAACATGAAAAATCTTATTGTTGCCCTGGTAATGATGATCGCGGTTTCCACAGCTTCAATCGCTCAGGGCAGAAGGGGAGGCGGAGAAAGAATGCCACCTGAAAAACGGGCGGAAATGCAAACCAAAAGGATGACCGAAGAGCTAGGCTTAAATGCGGATCAACAGCAAAAACTGCTGGCGCTCAATACGGAGCGGATTAAGAAGAGCCAGGAGCTCGGCAGGGAAGAAACCGAGAAAAGGAGAGAAATAAGAGAGGGTTACGAAAAGGATTTGAAAGCTATCCTGACGCCTGAGCAACAGGAAAAGCTCAAGGAGGCGCGCAGGGAAGGACGTGGTCCGAGAGGTGATGCAGGAAGAACCGGTGACGCTCCGTCGGGCGGAAGAAAAAGAAGTCCCGCACCTGAGAAGTAACAGGGCAGGATAATTGAAAAGCAGGCTTCCCGATTTCAGGAAGCCTGCTTTTTGCTTAATGAGAAGAACCGCCCGATCAGGAAAAATGAAATAAGCGTAAGCCCGGTCGTAAGGCCGATCCAAATGCCGGAGGGGCCCAGGTCCATGTGAAAGGTTAGAAAATAACCCACCGGCAGGCCAACCACCCAATAGGAGATAGCCACAAAAATAGTAGGGATTTTGACATCCTTTAACCCGCGCAGGATACCGGCGCCAACTGCCTGTGTGCTGTCTGAAATTTGGAAGACTGCGGCAAACAGCAGGAGGTAGGAAGCCAGTTGAACCACCCTCGCATTGTCATTGAAAAATGTGGGCAGAATTTCCCGGAAAGACACGAAAAACACGGCGCAAATGCTCCCGTATACGAGGGCAGTCGCGATGGTACTCTTGCCGATTTGTACGATTTTGGGGCGGTTGCGCGCACCAAACGCATTGCTGATGCGGATAGACGCTGCCTGCGACAGTCCCATGGAGGCCATAAAGGTGAAAGATGCACAGCTCAAAGCGATCTGGTGGGCAGCCTGTTCTACAGCACCCAGGGTACCGATAATAATTCCGGAGACCGCAAAAGCCCCCGACTCCATTCCGAGCTGAAGGCTCGACGGAATGCCGATGTGCAGCAGCTCCCTGAGCGTTTTTACCTTGAAATGCCATTGGGTTTTGCGAACTGCGACATACCTGGAGAAAATCCTGTGGTTGAGAATCACGTAGCCGAGGGACAAAAACATGATAGTCCGGGTAATGAGCGTGGCCCAGCCGGCGCCCATCAGTTCCAACCGGGGAAATCCAAGGTTGCCATAGATCAATACCCAGTTGAGGAATGCGTTCAGGGGCAGACCCGCCAGCGAAATTATCATGGCAGTCTTGGTGTATTCAAGGCCATCTGCAAATTGCTTGAGCGTCATGAACAGGATCATCGGAATGATGGAAATGCCGATGTAGTTCATGAACGGAATTGCAAGTGCCACCACTTCCTCGTCCTGCCCCAGGTGGCGGAAAATGCCCTTGCCCGCCAATAAAACGGAAGCAATCACCAGTGCGGTAAAAACGCACAAAAAGAAGCCATTGTAAAAATAGTGGGAAACTTTGTGGCCATTGTGCTGACCGTGTGCCATCGATACCATCTGTGATACCGATATGGTCACCCCGATCCCGACAACGAACGGGATATTCATCACATTGAAAACCAGGGCCGCTGCAGCAAGCTGCTTGTAATCAACTGCACCCACCATTGCGGTATCGATCAAATGGAGGGCCATCTGCGCCAGTTCCCCTAAAATAATCGGTAAAGCGAGCTTTACCGTTTTCGACGTTTCATCAAGTATCATTTTCTCCCGCTATAGTGTACTCAAAAAGGACGCAAAGATACAGCCTTCATTTTTCTTATAGGTGACTTCATGTTTTTTTAATCTTAACTTTTGAGACGCCGAACCGCTGAATTCAAATCGCGAATCTTAAATTTGACCTGCCGTAAATCAGGGATTGCAGTAAACTGCAATACGAGCCTGGCGTTTTATCTACCAATAACACACGTTCCCGTTTGAATATTCCCCGCAAAACGCAGTTTGTGACGACGCTGATGATCGCCGCTTCCATGGCTTCGATCGACAGGAGCATCGTGAATGTATCATTACCTGCAATGCGGGCCGATTTTGGTGTGGAAATGAACGAGATCGAATGGGTGGTAACCGCCTACATGCTTTCTTTCCTGCTTGTATTGCCCTTGATGAACTGGCTGAAAAGCAGGGTAGGGTACTATGGGCTGATGGTCGTTTGCCTGTCGGTCTTTACCGTTGGTTCTGCCGCATGCAGCCTTGCACCGAATTTACCCTGGCTGGTGGCCAGCCGTTGCATGCAGGCGGCCGCCGGCGGAATACTTACGCCGATGACCATGGCAATCCTGAGCGAAACACTTCCCAAAGAGGAGAAAGGCAGTGCCATTGCCTGGTGGGGCATTGGAAACGTCACAGGGCTGGCCATCGGACCGACACTCGGCGGGGCACTGAGCCATTATTTCGGATGGCCTTCGGTTTTCTATATTAACCTGCCCCTGGGGATAATCGCTTTGGTTATGACCTTGCGCCACCTGTCATTTTTAAAACACCGTACCTTGCAAAAAAATAAGTTCGATTTTCGGGGATATGTCCTGTTCCTCGGTTTTATCCTGCTGGTACAACTTTGGGTATGGATGGTTGCCGAATACCCGCTGACGGATTGGAAAACCTGGGTGACGGCGCTGGCGGCTGCCTTTTTCCTGGTCAATTATATCAGGTCTTCCCGGAAACCCGATGCGCTGCTCGATCTCGGGGTATTTCGCTATGCCCTTTTCAACCGGTCGGCCATTGTTATTTTTATCAGGTCTATCGCGCTTTTCGGCGGCATGTTTTACCTGCCGTTCCTGCTTCAGGGGGAGATGGGCTATTCAGAAATGCAGACCGGCCTACTGATGTTGCCGAACGCATTGATGGTCCTGGTCACGCGTCCCGGCGCCGGTCGGCTGGCTGACAGAGGCCGGATCCGGAACGTAACGCTGGTAGGGATTTTTATGGTAGCCTTTTCGTTTGTGCTTTTCGCCTACGTAAACGCGGGTACGGAGAGCTGGTGGATTTTAACCATCATGTTTTTCCGCGGGATCGGTATGGGGCTTCTGGTGGCCCCGGTGTCGGCAGCACTGCTGAATGCGGTAAGACGTGATCAGACGGCAACGGCTACTACGATGAATAGCCTTATCCTGCAACTGGGCGGTTCGCTGGGAGTAGCAATCAGCGGTATTTTTTACCATAGACTGGTTGTACACTACGAAAAGACACTTCCCCTTGCTTTGGCAGAGCACAAGGCCTTGCAAGGCAGCTTTCTCATCGCGGCCGGAATGATACTGATTGCTTGCATCCCGGCTTCCGGCTTGCCTGTTTCCAACCCGGACGGGGGCCATCGGGCGGTTGAAAAAATGCAGCAATAGTGGAAAAGGCTATTCTGCGTGCCGGGTTTTCAACAGGGATACCGCTGCCCTGATTTCCGAAAAAGTAAAATCATCGCCAAGGCCTGCCTTGATTTCTGTCAGTGAGTTCACCGGTTTTTCTCCTACGAACTCCAAAATAAGCGCAATCCGTTCCTTTGAAAAGACTTCCTCAACCTGCACATCGCCTGATGCGATATAGTGAGACAGGTGAGATTCGACAGTACTGACGGCCAGACTTCGTCCGGCGGCAATCTCTTCAATTGATTTTCCTTCCCGAAAAAGAGAAAGCGTCGTTTCCCGGCTCGGAACTTTAGGGGCCGGCGGTTCGTCGATAAGCATTTGGGGTGATGGGGAAATACCTTTTTCGGTGCAGTAGCTTCGTACGATTGAGACGATTTCTACGCCAAAACGGTTTACTTTACTTTTTCCAATTCCCTTTATTCCTTCCAGTGCTTTCAGGGAAACCGGGAGCGAACGCGCTATTTCGGTCATGGTTTTCACCTGGATAACCATATAAGCGGGAACGCCGTGATCAGCGGCCACTTCGTCGCGCCAGCTTTTGAGCGCTTTGTATAGATCACTATTCGACAGGGGTTTTTGAGGGTCAATGTCCCGGTCTTTTTCTCCCTGGAAGACAAAATCATGTTCGGCGCGGGACCTGGCCTTCAGAAAACCGGCGACAGAAAAGTCTTTTCCGACCGCCTCCAGGCAAGCACTTTTGACAAACAGGTTCCGTTCAAGCTCTTCCTGTGCTTTCAAAAAAGCCTTTTGAAGCGCTTTGTTTTCGGATTCCGGTTTCAGAGAATCAATTTCCGGCCGGATAGCGGTGCTCATTTTCTCCTGGAAATACCCCGCGGCTTTTCCCAGCCGCTCCTGGATGGAAGCGTCAACCGCATTTCCGGACGCGGCAAGCAGGTGGTTAAGCTGGTTGCGGAACCTGGAAGCGACCATCAAAATATCCCGGTCGAAAGCGTCGGTCAGCAATTTTAAGCGTTCCTTCAGGGAGTCGTCGGTTACCTGGAATTCACGGTAGATTTTACCGATCTGGCCCAGGCTTCTTTGTACGGCATGCCAATCGAAGGCCTCGAACAACGTGTTTTTCTGGTAGGCAGCCTTCGCCTCCTGAAGCTGGCCGGCATTGGGCGGGTTGGCGGTTGTTTCTTCAGAAAAAGAAGCTACCTGCCGGTCGGAACGGATGCTGTGCGCCTCGATAGGACTGCTTAATACCATTCCTTCCAACGTTTTGCAGCGGCTCAGGGCCACGTAGACCTGGCCGTGCGCGAACGAAAGATTGGCATCTATCACGGCACGTTCGAACGTCAGCCCCTGGCTTTTATGGATCGTAATGGCCCAGGCGAGCTTTAGGGGAAATTGCGTGAAGGTGCCGACAATTTTTTCTTCCACTTCCATGGTCTCCGGGTTGAGCTGGTACCTGAGGTTTGACCAGGTAGCCTTCTCCACCACTATTTCCATGGTATCACCGGGGCATTTAACGAGTATTGCGTCGTCCGCGATGCTGACTACCTCACCGATTTTCCCGTTAAAATAACGTCTTTCCTTTGCGCTGTCATTTTTTACAAACATGACCTGGGCGCCAATCTTCAGCTCCAGCGTTTCATCGGTCGGATAGGAGTAGGCGGGGAAGTCGTCTGTAACCCGGGCGTCAAAAAAGAAAGATTCTTCGCTGATTTCTTCAAGGTGACCGGTATTGATCTTACCGGCACTGGCATTGTGCGTGGTCAGAATAATATAGCCCTCGCCTCTTTTGGGTGAAAAGGACGGTACAAAACGGCTGTTCAGCAGCTCCAGGCCGCCCTGGTCGAGTTGATTGTCCCGCACCTGGTTCAATACGTTGATAAACGCCTGGTCCGTCTGCCGGTAAATATGAGTCAGTTCTATCCGCACGAGGTCGAGCTGCTGCAAAGCCTTGCTGCTGAAAAAAAAGACCGAATCGTAGTGCGGCTTCAACAGGTTCCATTCATCGTCTTTAATAACCGGCGCGAGTTGCTGAAGATCGCCGATAAGCAAAAGCTGTGTGCCTCCAAAAGGCCTGTTCCGGTCTTTGAAGCGCCTCAGGACCGAATCAATTCCATCGAGTAAATCCGCCCGTACCATACTCACTTCATCGATAACGAGAAGATCAATGCTTTTAATCAGGTTGATTTTCTCCCTGCCGAACCGAAACGTGCCGGAAGCTTCGGAACCGGGAATATTAGGGCCGAACGGCAGCTGGAAAAGTGAATGAATGGTAACACCGCCGGCATTGATGGCGGCAACGCCGGTAGGCGCCACCACCGCCATTCTTTTCGGCAGCGATCTGCGCAATTGGGTAAGAAAGGTCGTTTTACCGGTGCCCGCCTTGCCCGTCAGGAAAACACTTTTGTTGGTGTAAAAGACAAACTCCCTTGCCAGCTCCAATTGAAAATTTTGCTCCATAAACAATTACCCGTACCAAATAAGCAGCTTGTAGTGCGTCATATGGCGGTTGGTTCATTCTGAAAGTTCCGGACTTAAAAGTAGGTATTTTTTTGGCTACGGACCCGGCAGGGCTTACCTCAGTTTCAGCCAGCCGGGAGAATAGTGCTGACCCTTAATTTGTTATCAAATGTGCATAACTATCCGATAAAGACTTATTTTTGCCTTCAGGCATCGATTCACAAGGTCCAGGTATGAAGATTTCAATAGCAGACATCAAGAACCATTCATTTGAAAAATCCTTCAGAGGTTATGAACCGGCGGAGGTACACACTTTCCTGGGCGAGCTTTCCAAGGAAATGGAGCGCATCAATGATGATAACAAATTGTTGAAAATGCAGCTTGAGATTGCAGAAAAGGAGCTGAGCCGATTAAAGGATGTGGAAACCTCGTTGTTCAGGACGCTAAAAAACGCGGAGGAAAACAGCGCGCGCATCACGGAGCAGGCGCAGGAAATGGCAGAAACCTATCTGAAGGATTCCAGGCAGCAGACCGATGAAATTATGCTGGAGGCTCAGAAAAAAGCCAATATGATGCTGCAGGAGGCCGAAAACAAGGCGCGGTATGTGCAGGAGGAGGCCGTCAACTCTATAAAAGATTACGAACGCGAGTGCAAGGCACTGGAAAAATACCGTGATCTATTGGTCGGAGAAATCCGGGTGCTCATAGGGAATCTTTCTGATACGCTTGAAAAATATGAAAAAAAGTACCCCCGCGAGGCTTCAAAAGAGCGACTGGAGGAAGTAGCAGAGCCGAAACAGGAGGAAGTGAAAAGCGTGCGGGTGAAAGGCTCGCGCAATCCCGCTCTGGCAAAGAAAAATGAACCTAACGCCTGATGGGAACAGTAGCACTCGAAGGGGTAGAATTTTTTGCTTATCATGGGGTTTTTGAAGAGGAGCACCGGATTGGGAACCGGTTTTCCATTGATATTTGGGTAGAAGCGGACGTCGCTACCGCCGGCGAGACCGACTCCCTGGCCGATACGGTAGATTATCAGCGCCTTTACAGGATCATGGAAGAAGTTATGGCTTCACCGGCTCACCTGTTGGAACACATCGGCGGGCAAATTATAGGCGGAGTGAGAAGTGCTTACCCGGCAGTAAACCTGGTGACCGTAAAGGTGTCGAAGCTGAACCCGCCGATCGGTGCAATTTGCAGCCGCGCCAGCATTACCATGAACGGCTGATCACCGGCTCGCTCCCTTATAGAGGGAAGGCCAGTTGCCATACAGTTCAATTGATGTTTCTGTCTGATCGGGAAGCCTGATTTTTAGTCTTGTAGTTTGATTAGCCGCCTGGAAGGAATGAAGCGCCAGGACAACAAAAGCCTCTCCTTTTTTTACCGCCGTAACGAACGGAAGATGGTTCCTGGCTGCCAGGACCGCCTGTTCTTTTTGTGGGGTATGCCACTTTCCGTTATAAAAGAACGACAGATCCTGCCGGTGGCCATCCTTCAGGATGTCTCCGGTCTGGCCGGCCATCCAGTTTCCCAGGGCAAAAAAGTCCGAGGGGTAATCCCAATACCTCGGTGCCTCCGGCAATTCGGGATGGAAATCGAGCAGGGCCGTCGTCGCCTTTCCGTCGGCCGCTTGCCATAGTGCGGGCGCCTGGTAAGGCTGCGTATTGTCAATTGCGTACTGGTTGGCCCCTTGTCCCCAGGGTTGTGAATCGCTCCAGAGATAAAAGCCATCGCCTTCTGTCAAAGCAAACAGGGAGAGCGCCAGCGCCTGGCTGGGGGGAAGGGTTTCCAGGCCGTTGAACACAAGTGTCCCTTCCGGAGAGGTGGTAGTTACGCTGGTAGGGAAGGGCGGGTCTTGATAAAGCGGCATAAAACGGTTCCAGGCAAACCAAATGGTTTTGTTGTCCTTCTGAAAATCAAACAATCGGTTGATTCTCGAAGCATGGATGGCGGAAAGTACCAGGTAATTATTCAGGGTGAAGTTTCCATTGCCCGTCAGCAGGGGAGGTCGGGGATATACATCGACGGGCGTTACGTTAAAGTAACGGCCAAAGAAGTCGCCGTCTTTATTTTTAATGAAGTTATAGTGATTGGACCGGGGCGCCGTATAGTCCGGGAGCGAATTTTGGGGTGCGAAATAACCATCTTTGTCCTGGAAAGTGGTATTGTGATAGGCGCTTCCGCCCCAATAGTCAAAGAGATAGAGATCCGGGTGGGTTTCTTTCAATCTTTTGGAAAACCACAGGAGCCGTTCTTTGATAGCGGGTTTGTAGTTCCGGTGCCAGAATTCAAAATCGTAAGCATACACACCGATTTTTCCAACACGGTCAGCATAAGCTTCTACCTCTTGCCTGCTGAGACTGCCGAACCACTCTTCGCCCCGGTCTTCGAAAAAGCCGGGCGCTTCGGTCCAATGCTGTTTCTCGGGGTCAATACCGGACTCCCAGCGTGGAAGGTGCGTCACGCCGCGGTCGAAATAGGCCGCAGGCGACGTGTCATGATTTAACCGGTACATCATTACCAGCTTGCCCTCGGGGGCTTTGAACTTTGGAAAAAGCTTGTCAAAATGGGGGTTTAGCCGCCTGGATGGAATGAACCAGCCGGGCATATTAATCCGTGTCAGCTGGTGGCCGGGCGGCGTTGGAGTAGCGTCATGCCCGTCAATCCAGATGGTCTGCTGGCGGGAGGCACGCTCATGAGCGGCATTCCACCACTGGCTGTACGGGCCGTCGATCCACCTGGCGACCACCGTATACAGGTACCCAGGTCTAACCTCAATTCCGGATTCGAGGGAGTCGGTAATCATTCCCTCCAGGAAATAGGTACGCGTCCGGCCGTCGTTATAATTCGCAAAATCTTTCAGGTAGTACTTCCCGTTTTTCAGGCAGACCCGCACATCGAGGAGGTCGTCGTCGCTTCCCTGGCGGAACCATTGGCTGCTATCTGCGATTTCTTCGCCGGCAGGGCGGTCGAACCGGAGTGCCAGCCGAAGCCTGCAGGTGCTGTCCGGCTTGCTGCGAAGTGAAATTGAAAAAGGGCCGTCTTTCAGCCCTTCAGCGGGAATTCTGAGCCAGGAACCATACAGGCTGGAGATTTGGGCAATATTTTTGTGGAAGCCGTCCTGTTCAATGGTTACTTCGAACGGAGCGAGCCCGGGAGATTCAGCATAGGGCAAAAGGTGAATTTCATTACCGATTTGCCGGTAGCAGACTACTGACAGACGATGCAGGGAAGTGTCTGGCTCCATAACCCGTGGAACAGGGAAAGCCGACAAATCCCTCGTCAGCGCCTGCCTGCTTTCCGGTACCAGGTCGTGAAGTACCCGTACCGAAATCCCGGCCATTACCAGGAAGACTACCAGGAAAAAGACGGCCCTGTTCTTTTCGGAATGCATGATCCTTCCTTAATCCTGCTACCACCACCTGTAAAAAAGGCCTGCAGATCCCGAAAACGCGCTGAAACCGTTTTGAATATATTCGTACTTAAATGTATTCTGATCGTAGCGGACAGAGAGATCCAACCCAAAAGAACCGTCTTTTTTGAAGAAATATTTTAATCCTGCAGCACCTGCGAAACCAAAGGTCGTTTTACGTTTCTGATCGGCCAGGCTCCCGAAATAATCAATATAGTTATTGAAATGCGCCCCAAGGTTTACCTGGACGTACGGAGAAAGCTGCGCGTTGGTTCCCAGGAAATGATATTTCGCAAAGGCCGTCAGCGGGACAGTTGAGAAAGTACTGGTTTTGACGGCGGAGACATCATTATTACCCATTTTGTAAGTTGCGCGCGGGTACCGTTGCTCAAAATAGTATTTGCCGGCCTCGATCCCGCCGGAAACCGGCATTTGACGGAACACCCATTCGAGGGAAAAGGCATAATTTCCGAACGAGGCCTTATCCACATAGCCGTCGGTGATGGAACCCATCGGTACAGCGGCTACCCATTTGAGTGTTGCCAGGTTGTACGTGTAGCGTTCATAGGGCGATTCAAGGGTATATAGATCCCGCCGTTGCGCAATCGCATTCGCACTGAAGAAAATTGCAAGTCCACAGAGAACCAGATTTTTATATTTCATGGGGTTATGAGATGTGAGGTGTGAGGTGTGAGGGGTGAGGTGTGAGCCATAGAACTCTAAACCTCAAACCTCATACCTCACCCCTCAGTACTATTCAATTAATTTTAAGATAGGGCGCCTGCTTGAAAAGCTGATCCACCATATTCGACATCAATGCAGTTTGGTACAGGCCTTCGCCACGGATCTGGGCGTTCCAGATTACTTTTAGCTTCTGGTTGGTGGTATCGGGGTTCTTGAAGTCGAGCATGTTTACGATCCAGTATAATTCCTGTACCTGCTGATAAGTGAAATAGCTGGGCATACCCATTCCCCAGCCGCCATAACCGCCCCAGTAGCCGCCCCAATACCCGCCTACGGGTACCTGGACCAGGTTGAGATACCTGTTGTCAACCAGCTCGAGTGTTAGTCCGACATCCGGCTTATCGTCGGGCCCGACATATTTGTAACCCAGTTCCTGCATGTTATGAATCATGCGGGTAATTACGGCTGCATCGGTTTCAGAGAGGGAAGTGCCTTCTCCCTGGTTTGAAATTATGTAAACCGAATCGACGATACTGAAAGTTTTGTACGTTTTGAAATCGGCTTGTGTATCACGATTTGTGAAGAATACCTGGGTTTCTTCATACGTAAGGTCGGAAAGAGGGTCTTTCGAACAGCCGAATAAGGCCATTCCTACTACAAGCGCGCTAAAGAATCCAATCTGTTTTTTCATTTTTCTTAGTTTTGAGCCGCAGCGGCGGACCGCTGTGAGGCATGAGGGGCGTGTCGCACTCGGACAGGAGGATATGAAGCTTATCAAGTTCGCGTCTCACCCTCATACCCCAAAGCTATTAACGTTTTTCGAGGCTGCTAATTATAGTTTTATGATCGTTTTTAAAAGAAAAACGTTGTAAAAGAAACCATACGTAGTTTTCTTTATTCGGTTTTTGCAATCGTAAAGTTAACGCTTTAGGCAATGCTGAATTCAGGGAAGAAGACCTCGATGGCAAAGGAGATTTTTGTTAAAAAATGTTTAAAGCGCAATATTCACAACCCTTAATTTGTTTTTGTTTTGGCTACTAGTAATTTTAGCGTACAAAATTAAAAGCAATACCTCCGGACTTACTTTTACTTTCAGACTGGTTTTTTGAGCAACTGATCGTTTTCGAGGTGCCTGGTTTAACATTTCACTATGGATAATAGAGACGAAACGCTTCGCATAATCGATTTAATTAATGATACTTACGAAAGTGAGGAAGCGTGGCACGGGCCGTCGCTGGTGGGAAGCCTGAGGGATATCTCACCCGCACTGGCTGAGGCCAGGCTCACGCCAAATACTCATTCGATTGCGGAGATTGTCTATCATCTTACTACTTGGCGTATTTTTGTAGCCCGTAAACTGCAAGGTGATAAGGATTTTGAGATCAGGACTCCCGAAAAGGATTGGAAGGTGTTTGGTATGGTGGATGAATTTGAGTGGGAGACCCTCCAGATGGAGCTGAGCCTCTCGCAAGACGAATTAGTGAGTTTGTTGGAGCAGACCGAGGACGATGCTTACCTGGAAGAACTGGTGCCTGGTAAAAACTACAGCTACTATACATTGCTTCATGGCATCATTCACCATGATCTTTATCACGCCGGACAGATTTCACTCATCAAGAAAGGGTTGACACTCAGGAACTTCGAAGAGAGGGATGTAGATACCTTTGACAGTGACTACGGCTATGGGCAGGATCCCTATTGAACGTAGTTGCTTTTTGAAGAGTTTTAATTTTGTTTGTAGAAAAAAGTTTTAACTTTGCATCACATTTTGAGTGCTTTAGAGAGATTATTTAGATATAAGATTTTAATATGGCTTCGGCCATATTTTTAATGGTGTGGATATATGTCGAAAAGCCACCTGAGATTTCGGGTGGCTTTTTTGTGTTTTACCAAGAAGTATTTAAGGACTTTTATAGGCTCCTTTCATTCTTACTTTAACCGCAGAGGGCGCGAAGAACACAGAGCTTTTAAGATAGCCTTTGCGCCCTCTGTGCTCTTTGTGGTTTTATTTAACCGCAGAGGGCACGAAGTACACGGAGTTTTTAAGATGGCCTTTGCGCTCTCTGCGCTCTTAGTGGTTTTTATTTAACCGCGGAGGGCACGAAGTACACGGAGTTTTTAAGATTGCCTTTGCGCTCTCCGTGCTCTTAGTGGTTTTTATTTAACCGCGGAGGGCACGAAGTACACGGAGTTTTTAAGATAGCCTTTGCGCTCTCAGTGCTCTTAGTGGTTTTTATTTAACCGCGGAGAGCACGAAGTACACGGAGTTTTTAAGATAGCCTTTGCGCTCTCCCTGCTCTTAGTCGTTTTTATTTAACCGCGGAGGGCACGAAGTACACAGAGTTTTTAAGATAGCCTTTGCGCTCTCCGTGCTCTTAGTGGTTTTTATTTAACCGCGGAGGGCACGAAGTACACAGAGTTTTAAGATAGCCTTTGCGCTCTCCGTGCTCTTAGTGGTTTTATTTAACCGCGGAGGGAACGAAGTACATGGAGTTTTTAAGATGGCTTTTGCGCTCTCTGCGCTCTTTGTGGTTTTATTTAACCGCAGAGGGCACGAAGTACACAGAGCTCATAAGATTGCCTTTGCGCCCTCTGTGCTCTTGTGGTTTTTATTTGACCGCGGAGGGCACGAAGTACACAGAGTTTTTAAGATTGCCTTTGCGCTCACTGTGGTTTTATTTAACCACAGAGGGAGCGAAGAGTACAAAGGTTTTTTGATAATCTTTGCGTTACCTGTTTTTTTGGACTTAATGAATTTGATTCCATGTCTTATTGCGAATACATAGAGACGATGTCTCCGTCTGATCGGCGGGAGCTTCACGCAACTTACCACAACCACCACTATGGTTTTCCGCTGGAGGATGACAACGAGCTTTTTGGAAGGCTTATTCTTGAAATCAACCAGGCTGGTTTAAGCTGGGAGACTATCTTAAGAAAGGAGGTAGCCTTCAGACATGCTTATGACCAATTTGACATCGCTAAAGTTGCTGCATATGGGGAGGAGGACATCAACCGGCTTCTCGGAGATGCCGGCATTATCAGAAACCGCCTGAAGATACACGCTGCGGTCTCGAACGCCCAAACGATTTTACAAATTCAAAAAGAGTTCGGCTCTTTTAACGCGTGGCTGAACGCCCACCATCCCCTTGCCCTGGCCGGGTGGGTGAAACTGTTTAAAAAAACATTCAGGTTTACCGGTGGAGAAATTGTGAACGAATTCCTGATGAGTATTGGTTATCTCAAAGGAGCCCACGCCGAAACCTGCCCGGTTTATCAACAAGTACTGACGTGTCGGCCAATGTGGGCCCGTAGTGAGGGTTTGAACCATTAAAACCGTATTTAGCTATGGACAATCGCGAGACACTAGGCCAGAACGAAACATTCCTGGAAATACTTTCGGAATGTCTCGAAAGCGGGAAACAGGCAGATATGATTGTTGACGAAAACGGCCTCGACCGGCTGAGTGGGGTTGTTGTATCAATTGAAAAGGGAAAAGACGGCGATATGATTGTTCTGGAGGGCGGACGAAAGGTCGCGCTTGGAGCCATTGTGGCCGTTAATGGTGTATTTTCAGCGCCCTATGAAGGGTGCTGAACGCGAGCCGTCTTTGCGTATGCGACACCTGTATTACCTTGCCAGGTCTTCCAGGAAGCCTTTGAGTACCGTCGCTTGCGAAAGCGCAGGGTCCTTTGTAGCATAAAGCAGGGTGACCACCTCCTGTTTTTTCAGAAGCTCACGCCATTCCGGCTTCGCGGGGTTCTTGTCCAGCTCCAGGAGGTATTTTTCGGCAAATTCTTTGCGCAATTCCGGCGCATGATGGTACCATTCGCGAAGCGAAGTACTGGGCGCGAGTTCTTTGCCCCACCAATCCAGTTTTGCCCGCTCCTTGCTTACGCCCCTTGGCCACAAGCGGTCTATTAAGATCCGATATCCGTCTTCCGGTGAAGGATCGAGATATATACGTTTGGTTAGTATTTTAGGTTTCATGATCGTACCAGGTGTGAGTGATGAGATAGGAGAGCAGGCTTGCGTAACTCGTACCTGTCACGAAATGTAAGGAACATTGTCGTGGATTCAAACAGCAAATGCGCATGATTTCCGCGACGCCGACTGGTGTCAATTGAAGCCGGATTCTATTCTAGTGGTATTGTGAGCTGTGTCTGACCTGAATTAGGTTGCATTTTCTTATTGCGCCCGCCGGTGAAAACGGGATGCGGGCCAGCGGGCTTCAAGTGGTGAGAAGGGCAACATGAAAATGTCAATCTTTAGATTTCGTTGTATTTAGGCGCCAGATAAGCGGTTTTGCCTAATATTTTTTGCCGGATTTTGCGCTAATCTCGGAAATACAGCAGTTATTTGCACCCGGCTGATTGAAGCTGCTTATCCACCACTGTCTTTGAATATGTTTTTTCTCCTAAATAACCGGCTTCAGGTTGCCGGTACGACAACCAATTCCGGTGTTATCGCTATTTCAAGTAGTATATTATCCGGACTTGTGATTATCAAGGCTTAAAATATACCAATAAATATGTCGAAAAAAGCGCTAATAACCGGTGTTACCGGACAGGATGGAGCCTATCTCAGCGAGCTGCTGTTGAGCAAAGGCTATGTGGTACATGGTATCAAACGCAGGACTTCGCTTTTTAACACCGATCGGATCGATCATTTGTACCAGGATCCGCATGTGGAGGACCCGCGCTTTATCCTGCATTACGGAGACCTGACGGATTCCATGAACCTCACCAGGATTATCCAGGAAGTACAGCCGGACGAGATATATAACCTGGCCGCCATGAGCCATGTCAAAGTGAGCTTTGACGAGCCGGAGTATACCGCAAATGCCGATGGAATAGGTACACTGAGAATACTGGAGGCTGTTCGTTTGCTTGGGCTTACCCAAAAAACGCGGATCTACCAGGCATCCACGTCGGAGCTATACGGGCTGGTGCAGGCGGTACCCCAGTCGGAATCAACGCCGTTTTACCCGAGAAGCCCCTATGCGGTGGCCAAACTATATGCGTACTGGATTACCGTGAATTATCGCGAAGCCTACGGTATGCATGCTAGCAACGGGATTTTGTTCAACCATGAATCTCCGCTCAGGGGAGAAACCTTTGTTACGCGCAAAATTACGCGTGCCGCTGCCAAGATCGCCCTCGGTTTACAGGATGTTCTCTATATGGGAAACATTGATGCGCAACGTGATTGGGGACATGCTAAAGATTATGTTGAAGCAATGTACCTGATTTTACAGCAGGACAACCCCGACGACTATGTGATCGCAACCGGCGTTACCACGCGGGTACGTGACTTTATCTGGAAATGCTTCGCCTGGCTCGGCCTTGAGCTGGAATTTAAGGGAGAAGCAGAAAATGAAACGGGCTACATCGCGAAAATTGATGCCGCCAGGCTGGAGGAACTGGGTATTCCGAACAAGGACCACCTCAAAACCGGTACCGAAGTAATGAGGATAGATCCGCGTTACTATCGTCCCACTGAAGTTGAATTGCTGATCGGGGACCCGTCGAAATCAAAAAAGCAGCTGGGATGGACGCCTAAATATACCCTGGATTCGCTCGTTGAGGATATGATTTCTGCTGACCTGAATCTCTTTAAAAAAGACAGGCTTTTAATGAATGAGGGATTTGAGGTAATGAACTATTTCGAATAGTGTTATTTAACTTATTCCGGAATCATTCCTATATCCGGCTGTTAACCACTGAGTGGATTGAGGAATATAATCAACGAAGGCCTCATGAAGCCTTGGAGAACATGACTCCTGTCGAATGGAAAGACTGGCTGGTGAAAAAGGAAAAACTACAACCAAGAACTGTCTGAAAAAAGGGGCACATACAGTTTTATCCGGATGATGATTATCAGGAAAATAGTTACATTTGCCGACAGATATCCTCAACTTGCACTTTTACAATATTTTAGTTTGAATGTTACGTTCACATACCTGTGGAGAATTAAGACCGGAAAATCTTGGGCAATCAGTAGTTTTATCGGGCTGGATACAGCGCATCCGCGATAAAGGCGGTATGATTTGGGTAGACCTCCGTGACCGGTACGGTATCACGCAGTTGCTTCTGGAAGAGGGTAAAACTCCGAAAAATGTTGTCCAACAGGTTAGAAACGCAGGGCGGGAGTGTGTTGTGCAGGCATTTGGAACGGTAGTGGAGCGGGTGTCGAAAAACCCTAATTTGGCAACCGGGGAGATAGAGGTGCGCCTTGAGAACCTGGAACTGCTCAACCCGGCCAAGCTGCCGCCGTTCCTGATAGAAGACGAAACCGATGGGGGAGACGACCTCCGGATGAAGTACCGCTATCTGGACCTTCGTCGTGACATAGTAAGAAAAAACCTGGAGCTCCGGCATTCGGTGGCGCGCTTTACGCGACAATACCTGGACGGGCTTAATTTTATTGAGGTAGAAACACCGGTACTGATTAAATCGACGCCGGAAGGCGCCCGCGATTTTGTCGTTCCGAGCCGGATGAACCCTGGCGAATTCTACGCCTTGCCCCAGTCGCCGCAAACTTTCAAACAGTTGCTGATGGTAGCAGGCTTCGACCGCTACTACCAGATCGTAAAGTGTTTTCGTGATGAAGACCTTCGGGCCGATCGTCAGCCTGAATTTACACAGATAGACTGTGAAATGTCATTCGTGGAGCAGGAAGATGTTTTGTCGACCTTTGAAGGATTGATCCGTAATCTTTTCCGGAATGTGAAGGAAATCGAGTTGCCCGAAATACCCAGGATGACCTATGCCGACGCGATGAGGAAATACGGTTCTGACAAGCCTGATATCCGGTTTGGGATGGAATTTGTAGAGTTGAAAGGAGCCGAACAGGATCTGACTTCCGGAAAAGATTTTGCAGTGTTCGACGGTGTTGCACTGGTAGCTGCGATTAATGTGCCGGGCGCTGCAGGCTATACCCGCAAGCAGGTAGATGAATTGACAGAATGGGTGAAACGCCCGCAAATCGGGGCGAAAGGACTAGTGTATGTCAGGGTGAACGAAGACGGTACTATCAAATCTTCAGTTGATAAGTTTTACAGCGAAGAGTCCCTGAGAAGCTGGGCCACCGCATGCGGCGCTGCTGCCGGTGATCTGATCCTGGTTCTCTGCGGGGAGCCCGATAAGACACGCAAACAGCTTTCGGAGCTCCGCCTGGAAATGGGAAAAAGATTGGGGCTGAGAAAACCGGATGATTACAAAGTATTGTGGGTTGTTGATTTTCCGCTGCTCGAATACGGAGAAGAGGAGCAACGCTGGTTTGCCATGCACCATCCGTTTACTTCTCCCAAGCCTGAAGATATTGAATTGCTCGCCGCCGGCGATCTGGGAAAAATAAGGGCGAATGCCTATGACCTCGTCATTAACGGGGTGGAAGTAGGAGGAGGCTCGGTGAGGATCTATCGGAAGGATCTCCAGAAAACCATGTTTACCGTATTGGGATTCTCTGAAGAAGAAGCCCAGGCCCAGTTTGGATTTTTGATGAATGCCTTCGAGTACGGTGCTCCCCCCCATGCGGGAATCGCTTTCGGGTTTGATCGTCTCTGTTCATTGTTGGGGGGCGTGGATTCAATCAGGGACTTTATTGCTTTCCCTAAAAACAACTCCGGAAGAGATGTAATGATCGATAGCCCGGCGCCTATAGCAGAAGGGCAGCTGAAGGAGTTGGGAATTTTGGTGAGATGATGGGGTAAAGGAGATTCCACACTGGCGACATACATAACTAGCAACTTTATTAAATTCTGATGCTGAGATCTTTTTTTATTAAATACCGTATTCTTCTTTTTGCCGTTGCCGGATTGACCATCTCCACAGTGCCGGGTTTGGGACAGGTCAAACCGAGCGGTGAGCAGGTACTTCAGATGCTGAAAGAGGCGAAAGAAAAGGGGATGACTGACGCGGAAATAGAAAAAATAGCTTTGGAGAACGGGTATACCTTAAGTAGTTTGCAGGAGATGCGGGGAGGCGTAAGCGACGTCAATGAAAAGGTGATCCAGGAGCATAAGTTGGAAAAGGCCGTTCCCAGGCAGATGGTTGATCCTATAGATGACGTCAAGATAAACCAAACCCCGGATACACCTGAAGATGTACCGCTTTTTGGGAGCTCTTTTTTTTCTACTTCCTCCGCGAGTTTTGAACCCGATTTGCGTATCGCGACTCCGTTGAATTATATCCTGGGTCCGGATGATGAATTTTCATTGGATTTGTCAGGAAAATACAGCGAAATTTTTCGACTTCGGGTTTCTCCGGAGGGTACAGTCAGACTGCTTAATTTTCCCCCTATTTTCGTCTCCGGTTTGACCGTTGATGAAGCCAAAAAGCTCATACTAAGTAAGTTGGGGACCGCATATTCCGGAGGTGGAGTTTACGCAAATGTATCGCTGGATAAGATCAGAAGCATCAAAGTAACGGTAGTCGGTAAAGCGAAGAATCCCGGAACCTACACACTGTCATCTTTGGCGACTGTTTTTCATGCCCTGCATGTTTCGGGAGGGCCCTCACTGCAGGGTACTTTCAGGGAAATTGAGGTAATCCGGCAGAATAAATCCATACGGAAAATAGACTTGTATAAGTATATCACCGCGGCGGATGCTTCCGACAATATTATGCTGCAGGATCAGGATGTGATATTAATAAAGCCTTACAACAAGCGGATAAAACTTACGGGAGAGGTTAAAACCCCTGCATTCTTCGAAGCAGTTTCGGGAGAAACCCTGCAGACGATTATAGATTATGCCGGTGGGTATACCCCGGAAGCTTATACTTTTTCGGTTAATTACCGAAGAAATACGGGAAAAGAGTATAAAGTGGGTCACGTTCCTGAAGCCAGCTACGCCAGCTTTGAACTAAAAAACGGTGACAGATTTGATGTAGGGAAAATTCTGGAACGTTTCGAAAACAGGGTTACTATTTCGGGCGCTGTATACAGGGGAGGCGACTATGCTTTGGAGCCGGGTCTTCAAACCGTTAGCCAGCTTATTAAAAAGGCAGACGGGGTGGCCGAAAATGCTTTTTTGAACAGAGGGCTGATCCAAAGGCTCAACGAGCACCTGGAGCCTGTAAATATTTCATTTGATGTAAGAAAACTGCTCAAAGGAGAGATTGAAGATATTCAGCTGAGAAAAAATGATGTGGTCGTCATCAAGAGTATCCAGGATCTGAAGGAAGCCGAGGATGTAGAAATTTACGGGGAGATTATCAAATCTGGAAAGTATAAGTTTTTTGAGGGGATGACCGTTGAAGATTTGGTGTTTCTCGCCGGAGGGTATACGTATGGAGCGATTCCCTACCGGGTCGAGGTTTCGAGGCGGGTAAAAGAAGGTGTCACCGAACCCGGAAAAGGAGGGGAGGATGTTAAGTTGTTTGAGTTAACATTGTCGGATGATTTGTCGGTTTCAGGAAAGGACAAAGAGTTTGCCCTGATGCCATTTGATATTGTTGTGATCAGAAGATCGCAACAGTACAAAATACAAAGACATTCCTATGTATTCGGAGAGGTAAATTACCCGGGTGGATATGTCATTAAGAGTAATTTTGAACGGATTTCTGACTTAATAACCAAATCCGGCGGATTGAAGGAGGAAGCCTATCTAAAAGGAGCCCAATTCAGGAGGGACGGGCATTCGGTTGCGCTGGATGTGGCTTCTATTCTCGAAAAGCCGGATCAGCCGTCAAATTTATTGCTATTTAGCGGAGATACGCTGATAATTCCTAGAAAGCAGGAGACTGTAGAGGTATTTGGTGATGTTTTAAATCCTTCTTTTATAAGTTTTGACCCGGGCTTTAACTACCGGGATTATTTAAGCCAGGCGGGCGGATATACCAAATCGGCGGACAAGAACAGGGTTTTTGTAACTTACTCTAACGGAATTACCAAGCGTACCAAGAGGCCGCTCCTCATTTTTAGAAAGTATCCTAAAATAGAACCGGGTAGCAGAATCACGGTGACCGCCAAACTCCAGGATACGAATAACCAGAAACTGAGTACTTCAGAGCGGGTGATGATTATCAGTGCTATTACTACTTTTTCTCTCACTATCATCCGGATATTGCCCGAAATATTTAACAAGTAATTACAGTAGCACTTCACTTAAAAGTTTTTTGATTAAGAAAATTGCTCCGGGGTAATTAATTCAACATGGAGAATGGAAAAAGTTGAAATTATAGATATTGATATCAGCAAGATTATCAGGTTTGTTAAACGGCATATACGTGCGTGTTTGATTTTGGGTTTCCTTTTTGCTGTATTGGGGTATCTGTTCAGTTATACAAGGGATAAAGTATATGCTTCGAAGATGACGCTTCTCCCGGAAGCCAACAATGCTCAGATGGGAGGAATAGGCGCCTTGTTCGGTCTGGCAAAATTGAACGAAGCCGGTGAAGCGGTCAGGCCTGATTTGTATCCGAGTGTATTGAAATCATATCCTTTCGCCCAATACATGCTGCAGCAACCGGTAATAGCCATTCCGGGTGTGAAGTATGAAAAATTGTCTGATTTTTATCGGGCACTTAGAGAAAGAGATGAATCTGAAGGTTTTTTCACAAAAATTTTTCCGTCAAAAGGAGAAAAGCCCGCCGAGACGGATTCATATAAAAATCTTGATTCCACGATTTATTTCCCGACAAAAAAAGAGCGAAGTGAAATCAAATGGATTTTGGGCAGCATTACTTGTGAATTTGAACTCAGATCAGGAATTGTCACCATAACGTCCGAAGCCCTTGACCCTCTGGTAGCAGCGAAATTAGCTGACCTTTCAGCCAAATACCTGATAGACTTTGTAACTGACTATCGGGCTCAGAAACAAGGTAATCACGTGAATTTTCTCACCGTCCAGGTAGCCAATGCTAAAAGTAAAGCCAGACAGGCCGAAGTCACGCTACAGCGACATAGAGACACCCATAGAAATATTTTCCTGAATACTGACAAGATAGAAGAACAAAGGCTTGCTACGGAATACCAGCTACAGAATTCTACTTACCTGGATCTGGAAAGGCAGCTGACAGAAGCAAATATGCTACTGAAGCGTGACAAGCCTGTTTTTAAGATATTGGAGCCGGCAAGAGCGGATATGAAAACTGTTGCGCCGAGAAGGTTATGGATAGCAGTCGGCTTTGCAATTCTGTCTAACGTGATTTTCATCTTTTACCTTGTGATGTTCAGATATGGTTGGTGGAAACGGATATCCAGAATGTGATATAGTGATTTTTGACTAGGAAAACCTGGCTGTTATGTATCTAAGCAAGCGTTGGCTCGAAATAATTCTTAACTCTTTTATTTGCCTGCTGTTTGCTGTAGTCGTATTGATAGTGGAGTTTGATATTAGTAAAATCAAAATTCTTTTTTTCTTCAATTGCTTCATTTGTGCGGCTTTAATTCATAAGTGCTCCAATTATGTTCCCAATTTTTTAATTGCGGTTTTTATGGGATTATATGTGTACTTTATGTACTCATTTTTCATCCTTGAAATACCATATAGCTATCGCGTTCGATTTGATTTGCCAGTCTATCACAAGACCGTTTTACTGATATACGCTGTCTTCTTTTTGGTCTTGTTTTTAACACTTGATGGTGGGAAGTCAACTTATGATATTTCAGAATCTATAGAAATTGTAAACTCTCCCACTCGTTTTTTTCTTGCGATAAGTGCTATTGTCGTTATTACTTTTTTTTCGAAATCGGGTGACAATATGTTAGAGGCGGGAAGCTATAGCATGGTAAATACACTGAAAGGAATAGAAACGCCAGAAAAAGGATTGAATCTTTTTGAGTATGTGTTAGTTTTTATCCCTATAGCATTTAAGTTTTCCGATACCAAGACAAAAAGGGTAATATTGATCATTGCTGCATCGATGTTTGGTCTCAAAGGATTACTTTACGGCGGGCGAATTGAGATGATTCAGGCTTTTTCGATGATGATGTTTCTGTTTATGGGAAAAATTCTGGAACGTTATCGTTTGCTGGCTATTTTTCTGATCGTGATCGGGGTTTATTTTGCAATGCTGTTTGGGAAAATCAGGAATAACCCTTTGTTTTTAGGGAGTATGGACGACTCTTTTTTTAATGTTTGGAATACTAATAGTTTAATACAAATCACTCACCACGGCGATGTTTTTTATGCCAGTGCGCGCCTGGTCGGAATGGTTGAGGAGGGAATTATTGATTCAATTACCAGGATGGAGTCTTTTTTTGTTTTTTGGGCAAGGCTGGTAGTTCCGGTTAAATATTTGCCTGACTACGCGGACTTGTCCTCGTACCTGGGGAGCATTTATACAACAGGAGGGGGAGGGTTTGTCGGCGCTTTTTTTTATGTCTGGCTTTCTTATCCCGGCGTGATCGTTATTGCGTTATTAATAGGAAAGCTAATGAATAGTGTCCGGAGAGAGGGGTTGGCCGAATATCAGGTAATGATGCTGCTGATTATTATAAGTACGTTTCCCAGATGGGTGGCCTACTACCCGATCAATATATTTAAGATGACATTGTACGCTATACTGGTATATGTAATTTTTAACTATCAGAATATAATGATACGTGTATCCAGCAGTCGTCCGCCGCAACATTCCGGGTAAATTTAACTTACATGGATCAAATAAATGAGTTTCCTCTCGTTTCAGTTATACTATCGGTTTTTGATGGTGAAAAGTATTTGAGAGAATGTTTGGCGAGTATTGAGGCGAGTGATTATCCACATCTTGAGTTGATTATTGTCAATGATTATTCATTTATTAGATAGGGATATTTTTATGAAGTCTGACAAAGTCAAATTATCCATTGTATTACCGGTATACAATGTTGAACGTTATTTGAGGGAGTGCCTGGATTCTATCTATAGTGCTGGAATTGAGAGTTTTGAGGTAATTGCGGTAAATGATGGTTCTACAGATGGTAGCTTGGCAATACTTCTTGAATACAAAGAAAAGTGTGAAAATCTAATAATAGTTGATCAGGAGAATAAAGGACTTAGTGGAGCAAGAAATTCAGGATTGGAAAAAGTATCGGGCGAATTTGTGTTTTTTCTTGATTCTGATGATATACTTACAAAAGGGGTTTCTGTACTTAAATATATAGAACAAATCGTTGAATGCGATATATTTATGTTTGACGCTCTTGAATTCATAGATGATATTTCTAACGGTATTCTGGAATCCGACACATTTAGAAATGAAAAGATAGAAGGATACCCGATAAAACACTATGCAAGTATAGAAATCGGGCACGGATTAGGTAATTCTGGTCCAATTAAATCAGTAAGTTTGAAAGGCGTCGATTATCTAAATATTCTTAAAAAAAATGATCATTATATTCCCGTTGTTTGGAGAAGAATATACAGGAGCCGGTTTATTAAGGAAAACATGTTGTCTTACGTCATTGATGTAAGCCCGGCTGAAGATGATCTTTTTATGTTCGAATCACTGCTACTAAATCCGAGCATAGTATATTTCAATGTACCTGTCGTTTTATACCGGCGAAGGGGGGACTCCATTTCGGGTAATAATGACCGGATAAGAAATTACAATTCCTATTCGATCGTTCTTTCCGAACTTTTAAAGTGGAAGAAGATGCGTGATTCGTTTCAGCAACCTGAAATATTAAACTGGATATTTGATGTGTTTATTAGGAGAAAATATAGGGAAAGATCTACAATAAGGGAAGCTCTGCAGCTTATTGAGTTCTCTAGACGGTCTGGTATTAGGATTTATTTTTCCTCGTATCTTAAAATAGGCGCCCGGCTACTAAAAAACCTGGTGTTGTCTTCCAAATAACGTTCAACACTCATAAGTATGGATGAAAAATTGGCGATTGCGGAAAGTAAGACTTCTATAAAAGACCTGGTTGATATTGTACTTATATTCATAATATTTCTCATTCCTTCTATGATGCTAATGGGAAGTAATAAATATTCTGTTATATATGTGGCTTTTTTACTCATGTTTATACTTCGGGGGTCTTTGATGTCTCCTTTTGCCTATACCGTAGGAACGATGTTCGCTACCTACATATTACCGCTCGGATTGCAACATTTATTTAAAATAAAAAATAGGTATCAATAATAAATTGGATGTAGATTTTTATTTGACTATGTGACGTATGCAGAGTAAAACCATAGCAAAGAATACGTTTTACTTGTATATCAGGATGTTGCTAAGCATGGTGGTAAGTCTATATACTTACAGGATCGTCTTAGACGTTCTGGGAGTGTCAGACTATGGAATCTACAATGTTGTTGGCGGAATAACCCTGATATTTTCTTTTCTGAATAATTCGATGAGTACCGCAACCGCCCGGTTTCTCACGTTTGAGATTGGTAGGTGTGATAGCGAAAAGCTGACGAGAACCTTTTCGACAGCAACAACTATACATCTAATGATTGCTGCTATCGTATTTCTTCTGGGGGAAACAGTAGGGCTTTGGTTTTTAGAGAACAAGTTGGTGATAGAGCCGGAGCGATTAGATGCAGCTCGCTGGGTTTATCGGTTCTCGATTTTTAGTGCTGCGATTTCGATAATACAGGTCCCATATAGCGCTACTATCATAGCGCACGAACGGATGAAGGTATATGCTTATATAGAGATATTTAATACTGCACTGAAATTTGTAATTGTTTTTTTTCTTGCTATCTGGCACTTTGATCAGCTGGTTTTATATGCTGTTTTAATATTTTGTATTTCTATAATTATTCTATTTACCTACTATATTTATTGTATTCGTAATTTTCAAGAATGTCGGTACAGAATGTTGTGGGATTGGGAAATTATGAATCCTATGCTTGGTTTTAGCGGGTGGAATGTTTATGGGAATATGTCATTTACAGCTAGAACGCAAGGTGTAAATATTTTACTAAATTTATTTTTTGGTGTGGCTGTCAATGCTTCTTATGGAATAGCATCCCAGGTCCAAGGTGTTATGCAAGGGTTCTCCCAAAATTTTTTAACGGCAGTTAATCCTCAGATTACGAAATTATATGCCAGGGGTGAGATCTTGCAGATGGAAAATTTGTTGATAAATGCGTCTAAATTTTCATTTCTACTTTTTTTTTGTTTTTCTTTTATTTTAATTGTTGAAAACCATTTCGTATTAACCTTATGGTTGAAAAATGTCCCCGAATATTCTGTTTCATTTTGTCAATTAAATTTAATATCGGCTTCAGTCTCCTGTATGTTTATTCCAGTTGTATTTGTTATTCATGCTACTGGGAAAGTTAAAAATGCGAGTCTTACGATAGGTAGTATTTATTTGATGGTTATTGTTGTTTCGTATCTTTTTCTTAGAATGGGGTTTTCTCCGGTAGCTCCGTTAGTTGTCAATACTATACTTACAGTATGCGGTTCATTTTCTTATCTTTGGTTTTTGAGATATCTCATTAAGGGATTTTCAGTTTTTAGATTTTTTATCAAAGTAGTTTTTCCTTGTTGTGCTATAGTTGTACTTTCTTCAGGTGTCCCAGTTTATTTTCATTATTCTTTGAATGAAGGATGGCCGAGGTTTTTATTGATTAGCGGTGTTTTTCTTATATCTTTTATGGTAGCAACTTATTTTATCGCGTTGAATGTCTTTCAGAGGAAAAGGTTTCTGACGTTGATTATGCAAAAAATGAGTTTCAAGGTAGGTTAATGCTACTTAATTGTTTGTAGTGATAGAATTTATTTAGTATATGTAATCATCTAGACGAAAAGCATATTTAAATGAATGGAACCTTGAAAAATAGGGCACGCAGTTTCCTTTTAGATATTGGAAACATCTATCTCCGCAGATTGCGGAGTATAGCTGCGAACGAGGCTTCCCAACGAAACGTCGCCCATTTAATAAAGCGTTTACGCCCTTATCGAACACAGTTTGAGTTAATCAGAATAGGACCTGATGGGGATGGGGGGTATTTACTGCCCGACGATTTAGGGAATATAAAGGCCTGTTTTTCTCCTGGAGTTTATACAGTCAGCGAGTTCGAGCTTGAATGCCTCGAGATGTATAACATGAAGGTATTTATGGCGGATCGTTCCGTTGATAAGCCGAATCTGAATATCTCGGAGGACAGGTATAGCTTTCAGAAGAAATTTATCGGATGTACAAACAACGAAGAGTTTATGACTATGGACGAATGGGTAAATTCGACTCCGGTGGAGATAAACTCGGACTTGTTACTACAAATGGATATAGAAGGTGCTGAATATGAAGCTCTAATAAACATGTCAGACTCTCTGGTCAGACGTTTTCGTATTATGGTGATAGAATTTCATGATTTACAAGCCCTTTGGGAGCAGAATTTCTTTAGGATAGCCGAAACCGTGTTTAGTAAAATTTTACAGACTCATGTCTGCGTACATATTCACCCAAATAATTGGGATCCTGTTTTCTCGCGGCACGGGATTAAAATACCTAATTTGACCGAATTTCCTTTTATAAGGCGCGATAGCGTCGAACTTAAAGGGTTTCAGACATCTTTCCCTCATAGACTCGATTTTGATAATACAGGAAAGAAGCATTTTCCATTGCCCCAAAGCTGGTATAGCGATAAGCCATAATATATGTTGTGCGGACTATTAAACTAATATTTAAGACGTGAGGAATGAATTACCTCTTATATCCGTAGTGACCGTTGTTCGTAATGGGCAAAAGACACTTGAGCAAGCTATTAATAGTGTTTTAAATCAATCTTATCCTAACGTAGAATATATCATCATAGATGGTGGCTCCACTGATGGAACGTTGGATATTATAAAAGGATATGAGAGTCGCCTTAGGCACTGGACAAGCGAGCCGGATAGCGGTATTTATGATGCTATGAATAAAGGGATAGAGATATGTCGCGGTGAATTAATCGGCATTGTGAATTCAGATGATTGGTATGAACCTAATACGGTTGAGCTGATAGTTAATAGGTATATTGATGAAGGTCGGAAAAACGGTGTATATTATGGGTTTTTGAAATTGTGGAAAGATGAAGTAGAACATTCTATCAGAAGATTTCATCATAATTTTTATAACGAACATATGATACAGCATCCGACATGGTTTGTTTCGAAATCTATCTATCAAAAGTTCGGCGATTTTGATAGGTCTTATAGGGTTGCAGGGGACTTCGAACTTTTTCAAAGATTTATAAAAAGTAAAGTTGATTTCTTTCCGCTAGATGCTGTTCTTTCCAATTTTAGAATAGGCGGAATTTCAACGTATAGACAAGATCTTATAAATCATGAGTATCTAAGACTAAAGTATTCTCTTCGGTTGATTAATAGATATCAATTTTTGAAGCAAAAAACTTGGTTGCTTATTAAACAAGTTTTATTTAATAAATAATATGGTTTTCAAAGAAAAAATTGAGGAATTAAAGAGTATTATTATTGATAAGATGCTACATCGCATAGATAGTGACTATGTTTTATTAGATTTACCCTATCACACAAATATAGGTGATACTCTTATTTGGGAGGGAGAAGAGGACTTTTTAAGTTTACTGCCCTATAATTGCCTTTATAGATCGTCTTTTGATACGTTTAAGCACAAGGAAATACCCGAAAACACGATTGTATTAATGCATGGTGGGGGTAATTTCGGGGATTTATGGCGACCATATCAAGATTTCAGATTAGATATTGTGCAGCGATATCCTCATAATAGAATTATTTTTTTTCCACAGACAGTTCATTATAGTAATGAAACATTAGCTATTAGAGACGCTGAAATTTTAGCCCGGCATAAGCAACTGACTATCTGCGCGAGGGATAGTAGATCATTTAATTTTTTGAAGGAGTATTTTTCTAACGAAATACTTCTAGTGCCAGATATGGCATTTTGTATTAAAGCCGATAAATTGGAAAAGTTTAAGCGAAACGTGGGAAAAAATGTTCTTCTTTTAAGGAGAAGCGATCAGGAGGCAGTATTGGATATCAACTATGGAGAATATATTAAGGACGAATCTGAACTAAAATCGCTTGATTGGCCAAGTATGGAGAAACCATTTTCGATTCAAGTCCTAATTTATAAATTTCTCCGTAGAATTAGAGCGTTTGGCTCTATTGAAGATTGGTATACTCAGCAAATATTGCGCCATTTTCTTGTTAAAACTGGAGTAGAATTTTTGTCAGAATATAAATATATATATACTACCCGTTTACACGGCGCTATTTTGTCTATATTGTTAAATAAATCTTTCTTTTTCTTTGATAATTCCTACGGTAAGAATAGTAGTTTTTTTGATACTTGGTTGTCTGACTTGGAGCACTGCAAATTCATACATCGCTAACCTGGAATGAATATTCAGTACTTACCAGGGTTGAATTTGTTTTGAGGTTTGACCATTAAATGAACAGTATTCTATGAAGAAGAGAATAGTTTTTCTTTATTGCGAAATAATGGGATATACGCTGGCGGGCCTGAGGGCTTTACTTCAAACCGACCGCGATTTTGAATTATACGTAGTTAGCTGGGACAGGGACAATCTTACTCCTTATAAATTTGAGGCGCTTGCCGGGATGAACTATAGACGATTGTCTGAATTTTCCAGTGCTGGCGAGCTATTAACTTATTGCAAGTCGCTTCAGCCGGACGTCCTTTTTGTATGTTCTTGGAATATGACAGGTGGTAAATATATGACAGTATCCAAATATTTTACTGCTAAAGGGATTCCGACGATTTGTATGTTCGATAATCAATGGATGGGAACTTTAAAGCAATGGATCGGTATATGGACGGCATCTTTCTTTTTACGCAAGCATTTTACGTTTATGTGGGGATGCGGAGACAGACAGGTTGACTTTGCGCGTCGTCTGGGATATTCTGAGGAAAAGATTTTTGATGGGTTTTATACTTGTGACGCCGATTTGTATCGTACCATTCCGATTGATAGAACCGGGAAAAAACATAGTTTACTATTTGTCGGACGATTTGTCAGAGAAAAAGGCATCGACCTTCTTCTTACAGCGTTCCGAGAAATAAGTGATGATTATCCGGAATGGGATTTGTTGTTGGTGGGAAGCGGGAGTCTGGAGGCAACCGGACTTACTCAGGGAGATCGGATAAATGTGGTAACATTTAAGCAGCCGGATGCTCTGGCCTCCGTTTTTGCTGAAGCATCCGTTTTCTGTTTGCCCAGCCTTTTTGAGCCTTGGGGGGTTGTTATCCATGAGGCTGCAATTGCTGGATTGCCTATTGTTTGCTCAGATGCTTGTGGTGCTGGTGATGCTTTCCTGGTAGAGGGTGTTAATGGTTTTAAGTTTGCCAAGGGAAGCAAGGATGAATTGAAAAGTGCTTTGATCAAGGTAATGAGTGCAACTGATAGCGAGCGCAAGCATATGGGGATAAAGAGCAGAGCGTTAGGTGAAAAAAATACCCCTGAAAAGTGGAGTAGAAAGTTCTTGGAAATAGTGAATAAAGTTACCTACCAACTTTATTAGTAGTAAAAGATACTTATGGGGAATAAAAGACGAGAGGTACTTTTTATCGGAACCTTTTCTCCGCCTATCACCGGCCAGTCGCTTGCTTTTGAGGCAAGCTATTTTAATTACAAGGGACCTAAGAACAGGATCGATAAGACTCCCATTAGTCATAGTTCTTTAGGGAAGTTAGCTACCCATCTTGTTGTAGCATTTAAATTGCTGTATACACTTCTCTTTAAAAAGGTCGATAAGGTCTACATGACCTGTTTTAGCACTATTGAAGGAAGCTTGAGCGACGTGATCGTGTTATTTTTATGTCATTTTTTTCGAAAAAAAGCGATTGTTCATTTACATGGTTCAAATTTTCGGGATGTGATAGAGAAAACGGCGCGGCCCTATCGTTGGATACTTGTCCAGCTATACAGGCGCGTTGACAAGGCTATTGTGCTATCGGAAAATATGCGAGAGCAGTTCGATTTTTTGCTACCTACCGGGAAGATAGAAGTAATATCCAATTTCTGTGATCCGGTTCTCGAGGCTATTCCGGTCAATTACAGGGAGTCTAAGGGCCTGACAGGCAATCTCAAAATCGGGTATCTTTCTAACCTTATTTATAGCAAAGGCATTCTGCACGTTGTAGAGGCGGTGGAATCATTGCTCGATGAGGGTGTAAATATTGAACTTCATGTGGCAGGTAAATACATGGGGGATAGTTATATGTCAGAAAATGAAATTCGCGATACTTTTAAAGTAAAATTAGAAGAGCGTCCGCAGATTAAGTATTATAACGTCGTGGCAGGGGAGGAGAAGCTACAGTTCTATAAAAATATTGATGTGTTTGTGCTGCCCACATTTTATCTGCATGAAGCTCAGCCTCTCAGTATTATTGAAGCTATGAGGGCCGGTTGCGTCATTGTTAGTACAGATTATAAGTATATTCCGGATCTTGTTTCTCCCAAAAATGGATATCTGGTAGAAATAGATTCAGTTGATTCACTATGTAAAATATTTCGTCATATTTTGAATAATTCTGCTTTATGTAGAGATATTCAATGCTATAATGCAGGAATTGCTGTTAAGGAGTTTTCTTTAGAGAAGCATCTATTCAAGCTTTATTCTATTTTTGCAGCTGACTAATATTTTGAGATTGACGATATTATGGACTGTTACATCTGCCTAGACTGAGTAATGCAAGTAGGTCTCCATCATTTGTTGATGGTAAGTGTTTCTGTAGCTTTGTTTGAATTTATGGCAATGCACCCTTCAGAACCAACTACTGAGTAAGCGGTTAATTTGAAATAGTCAGCAGATTAGTTGGACAATTTTTAGACTTTCAAATGACCATGACCTGTTCCTTTTTTTGAAAATAGAAAAGATTTTGAAAAATTAGAAAAGACTTGCCTGGAATGCGATTTCTTTTTATTAGTTACAATTTCTCGCCGGAGAAAACAGGTATTGGAAAGTACAATGGTGAGTGGGCGGAATGGCTTGTTGATAAGGGACATTCTGTTGATGTCATTACCTCGTATCCCTATTACCCAGAATGGAAAGTGCATGAGGATTATAAGGGGAAAATTGGCTATATGGTGGAGCGAAAAGAAAGATTTAATGTGTTCAGGTGCCCCATGTATATTCCGAAAGGTAAGGGAGGTTTCGGGAGGCTTCTCTCAGATTTTTCTTTTGCTGCTACGTCCTTTTTTGCCTTCCTTGGCGCTATTCTCTTAAACAAAAGATATGACGTTGTTGTTGCAGTGAGCCCTTCAATGCTAAATGGAATTCTTCCGACTATTCTTAAACGAACTACTGGGACGGCATTTGTTTATCATATTCAGGATTTACAGCTTGATGCTGCAGTTGAATTGGGTTTGATAAAGAATAAAATGTTGGAAAAAATTTTGTTGTATATTGAAAAGTTTCAACTTAAATCTTCATCGGTAGTTTCGAGCATTAGTGAAAGGATGAGACAGAAAATCGTCGAAAAAGGAGTTAGCCCTGATAATTATTTTATGCTTGAGAATTGGGTGGATACTGAATTTATTAAGCCTGGCCCTGTTGAAAAGATATTGGAACTAAAGGCTGAGTTGGGGATTCCATTAGATCGAAGAATAATACTATATTCCGGCAATTTAGGAATAAAGCAGGGGATTGAAATACTTATAGATATTGCCGGTTTGCTGAAAAGTGAGGAGGACTGGCTGTTTGTTGTATGTGGAGACGGTATGGCACGGGAAGGATTAATCGCTGAAGCGAAGAGGACTGACTTAAAAAATATATTGTTTTGTCCCCTCCAGTCCTATCAAAGATTACCTCAACTGTTGCAAATGGCGGACATCCATTTGATTCCTCAAAAAAAAGCTGCAGCCGATTTGGTACTTCCTTCAAAATTGTCTGGCATATTGTCAATTGGTGGGGTGGTTATAGCGTGTGCGGAGGAAAATACTGAATTATATAATATAATTCGCCAAAATAATATCGGCTATACAGTCGAACCTGAAAACCCATCGGCCCTTGCCCGCACCATACGACATGTTATGAAATCTGATACTCTGGTAGTAGGACAGAATGCGCGCGAATTTGCAATTAAGAGATTTGGTAAGGATCTGGTGCTGAGTCGTTTTGGTGAACTAGTTTACAATTTAGTTAACTTTCGGGAAATGAAAGGACGATGAAGTAAATTAAATTTTCACAATCTTCCCTTTTTTACTATTCCCAAGAAAGCGCCAAAAGAATTCCGGTATAGATCCCCTTGGTCGTGACCAACCGATAATGTGTAATGAATACAGCCTGCTTTGCGGAGATTTACAGGCAGTTCAAAACGCATCAAACCAGAAAACTGATTAGCTGCAGATGGAAATGGTCGGTCGTACATCCCCAAATTGTGCGAGAAAGATAACTTAGCTAGGAAAAGCATTTTGTTAATCCGACCATTCAAGCCGAGATGCACCATTTGTACACGGTTGTTTGCAGAAAAAAAGTAGGGGTTTAACGGGTTAATAAGAGAAGGCAAACTATGGGTGGAAGGGATAATAAATGGTGTGCCGACGGTGTTCCCAGCTTGTACCCAGCCATAGTATTGCATATGGTTGAAATAGTTATCTGACCCTCGTGTTCCTCCGTCCAGGTCGAAATGGGCCCCTCCCTGGTTTGAAGTTTGGAGGTATTCCAGTGTAATGCCTGAAAGGCTGAAGCCCCTAATGCCTTCAGGGTTACGATTTTTGAAGGCGAGGCCGTGCAGACCGTCGGTCAAATTAATCCGTTGAAATAAAGAGCCGTCGTCATAAACAAACTGCTTGTACCCCATGAGTGTCCATTTGGGTAAGCGTATTTCGAGTGCGAAGTCAACGGTTCCTAAATGGTTCCCGATTCTATTACCACGATCTATAGCATCGTATTCGTCCGGATTTACATATCCGAAAGTGGGTATTCGCTTTCCTGAAATAACATACCAATAGTCTATAAGTTTCGACGGGTACGTCGTTTGCCCAGGAGCGTGCCATTTGTTTGCCATTACAATGGTGCCGCCCCATTGTACATTATGATTAAAGCCTCCATAGAGTCGGACTGGCCACTTTGGTTTACCAATCCTTATGTAAAGGGATTTTTGATGTAGAAAATGTCCTTTTGTAATCGGGTTGGCTGAAAACCAGCCATGCGCATAGTTGCCCCGGAATCCCAACAGACCATTGAAAATGGTTGCATAATCGGTAAAGCCGATTTGCACCATTGGGAGCGGAAGCGAGTTCCCGGATTGAATATAGGAGCCACTAGTATTTAGGCTATCGCCCAGCAGGCCGACTATATGTCTTTTACGGCCCGCGAAAATTTCCAGTTTTCCCCATCTGCCTTTCAAATGTGCTTCAGGAATGATCAGGGTACTCTGATTTCCAATGTTTCCTACCGCTTCGAGATGAAACCCCCAGTCCCATTTTTTTGAGTGAACATAATCTGAGAAGATTGCGGCAGATGGAAGGAGCACCGGGCCTTTTAAAGGAATTACGCCAAATTGGTTGGTCCGTAACCAGAAAGGAGTCGCGTCGCTTGCGATGATACCGCCTAAACCGAACGAGTAATTGTATTGTCGTCCGGCAGAAAGCGTATCGGTACTGCTAAGCCCGACGCTGAATGAAGGCCCGGCATAAATGACAAGAAGAAGCGTCCAGGTAACCGAAAGTGTTTTCCTAATAAAGTCAGCGCACCTGCCCTCAGTTTTATTTTGAGATGCAGATTTCTGTTTTTTGACAGAATTCAGGTATTTAAAATCTTGCATACGTTGATGGTGATTTTGAAAGCTACCTTTTTCGTTAAGTTCTCCTTTTGAATCGACTGAAGCGGATGCGCATCGCAGTGATGGGCTCACTACTTTAAAGGAGGGCACTTAACGGTATAAGGCAAAATGTAAGCTACTTTAATGGTTCCCAGTAGATAACTGTCATTTTTTTTAGGACTGTCTCCCCTCACTCCCAATACATTAGGGTTGGCGCGCAGGTATTCAATGGGGTCGGTATTAGCATCAAGATTAAGATACTTTCTCAAAATATCGGTTCTGTCTCCCTGAGCTCTCCTGGCTTCATATCGTTCCAGACTTCTGTTTGACATCGTCTGAGCAATCTGGCCGTTTTCGGCAGCATTGTCTGACAGGAAAACAGCCGAAGCGGGATAATTCTTGCTTACGTCATCCAGATAATCCGAAGTGGTGAAGCGCATTCCCACCTCTCCGCCAATTTTAAACCGGTCATTTATTTTGTAAGATATTCCGAAGCCCAGCGGTATGGCAAACTTTACCAGTGAATACGGCTTGTCGTAGCCTTCATGCCCCTGGCCTTCAGTGCCGAGCGGTCTCAGCGCGACCCACTTCTGCTTTTCAATCGCCGTTTCGTCAACTGGTAGCCTGGCTTTCGGATTATGTGCAAAAAACGCTATTCCCCCAAAAAAATAAGCATTGAAACGACTTTTGGGTTGATCGGGGACTAAGTTCAGTATGCCGGTTAGTGCTAATTCCTTTACGTCGTTTCTGAAGTGAAGATTCCGGATAAAAAAATTATGATTGGCCGCGCTTCCCGATTTGTTCTGCGTGTAGTCGTCCCCGGCCAATCTGGCCCAGGTGAGCGATACTCTTCCGGCAAAGCGGGGTGAAAAATGCCGGGTATATTCACCACTGATGTTGAAGCGCATAGATCTGAATGTAGAGGCAATTACACGGCGATATGGCGCCATATCCCCATAATAGGAGGCGGTTCCCAGTCCCGCTCCAACCGTCGAGTAAGGCATGAACCTACCGTATCCCTGGGCAAAGGATTGCGATTGAATAATATGAATTATAGCGACTGACAGCACGGCAAAACGCAGTACGTGTAAACCTCGGATGACTTTCATTTTCTCGGGCATAGAACTGGGAGACTTAATATAGTATGCGTTTAGAACTGGCTCTCTTTTTTGGCTCCATAGTCAGTACGAAAATTGTATTTGTTTAGTCTTGGCTTATGTGACTTTTTTATACCTCAAAAAATGTGCCAGGAGTAAGACTGTGTAACCCTGTGGAATAAGCTTATTCGAGGTAGGACGGTTCTTCCAAGGAATACTTGGATAATTTATATTCAACTTTGGTTGAGGACTAGTATTTTTGTGCGTTAATTTACAAGCAGGCCGCACGTTTAATTCTTACCTTAATAAATTCATGATTGGAAAAAAGCTAAAGCGCGTTTTAGACGTTTTTTATATTTTGCGACACAGGCACGGCGGCTTTGAGTATTTGCGGCAACCTCATGCATCTATTGCCTCTTTTAATATCCTGGATCAGCTGGCCCATCATATACCCGATTTAGGAACAGTAATGGACATCGGCGCTAATCAGGGCCAGTTTGCCTGTTCGGTCGCCAGGTTCTTTCCCAATGCCGCTATTCATTCCTTTGAACCGGTCCCGGATACTTACCAGCTGCTTGTTGCTAATACCAAGTCCCTCTCTAAAGTGGTAACTTATAATTTTGGCTTGGGTAGTGAGAGTGGAAAAATAGATTTTTATCAGAACGAGCATTCGCATGCTAGTTCGGCTCTGCCTATTTCGGATTTTCAGAAGAGGGGATTACCTGAAACCTCAAAAACAACACTCATCAGGGTTCCTGTCGAACGGTTGGACAGTATAGCCGGGAAAATGGGGGCCATTGAGGGACCGGTATTGCTGAAACTAGATGTTCAGGGTTATGAAAAGCAGGTCTTGCTCGGAGCCGGCTCTTTTATGAATAAAGTGGATTATCTGCTCTTTGAAGCTTCATTTATTAGTATGTATGAAGGAGAGCCCCTTTTTGAAGAGATGCATGAACTGGTCTGCAAGATGGGGTTCAAATTAATTGGGCCAGTAGGTTCTCTTGAAGTGGGCGCTTCCCAGATAGCGCAAATGGATATGCTGTATGCGAGAAGATAGAGTAATCTGGATATGATAATTTCACCGACTCACGCAATGGAATATAGTTAAGAAGTCTGGTTCCGCACGCTGACATAGGAGCTCATAATTTATCCATTGGTAGCAGCTTATGAACCCCACAATTCCTAAAGTAGATATCTGCACCCTCTCGGAAAACCGCGAAGAGGACATCATGATCAGCCGGTTTTCTGACTACCTGAGCAGGCATTCCAACCTGATCGCGCCGCATCGTCACAGTTTTTACCACCTGCTCTTTTTTACGCAGGGCGGGGGCAAACATACTATTGACTTTCACCACTTTGATGTAAAGCCGTTCCAGATTTATTTCATGACCCCGGGACAAGTACATTCCTGGGACTTCGAGGGCGTTGTAGACGGATATGTGGTCAATTTTTCGGAGAGTTTTTTTCATTCTTTCCTGCTGAAGCAAGACTACCTCGACTCATTTATTTTTTTCCGGACGGAGGCACAGAAAAGTGTCTGGAACCTTGAAGGAAATACGCGGGAGGCGGTGAGCGGTCTTTTCGAACGGCTGATTCAGGTTCCGGCACTTTCCCCCGATTACCGCCATGACATGATCCGGGCCATTCTGCTACAGGTTTTCATCATGGTCCAGAACAGTGTAACCGCCGGTGAGCATGGAGCGGTAAATACCGCCGGGAACGCCTTGCTCCGCAAATATCAAAAACTGATCGACAGCCATTTTGTGACCTTGCGGCTGCCCAGCGAATATGCGGCGCTCCTGCATGTTACGCCCAATCATTTAAATGCGCTCTGTAACGAGCACCTGGGCGCGCAGGCCGGGCAGCTTATCCGCGACCGGATGGTACTGGAGATAAAAAGACAATTGGTTAACCTTAATTTGTCGGTTTCCGAAATTGCCTACCGGTTGGATTTTAAAGACAATTCCTACTTTTCCCGTTTTTTCAGGAAAGAGACAGGGCTCAGCCCCGAGGCTTTCCGCAAAAAGTATGTCCGGTAGGTAGGGGAAAGGCTGTTGTTTAAAAGGCAGGTGTCATTCTGAGAAAGAAGTTTTTTTGCGAAAACACCTTGGGGTAGAAATGACAAATAGATGTTGTCAATGGAAGTCAATGGTAGCCTGAGGCTACCACCCGGACGGTCATCCTGAGCGGAGCGCAGCGGAGTCGAAGGATCTCCTGTTGTTAGAAAAATTCTATTTAGAGGATTGGGTCCGGGGAGCGGGAGATTCCTCGGCTCCGCTCGGAATGACCGTCCGGACGGCGCGCCCATCCATAGGATCGTCAATGGTAGCACATCTGCCGGAGGGTCATCCTGAGCGCAGCGCAGCGGAGTCGAAGGATCTCCTGTTGTTAGAAAAAAGCCCTCTGAAAGGGATTGGGTCCGGGGAGCAGGAGATTCCTCGGCTCCGCTCGGAATGACCGTCCGTACGGCGCGCGCATACGTAGTATCGTCAATGGTAGCGCATCTGCCGGAGGGTCATCCTGAGCGGAGCGCAGCAGAGCCGAAGGATCTCCTGTTGTTAGAAAAATTCTATTTAAAGGATTGAGTCCGGGGAGCTGGAGATTCCTCGGCTGCGCTCGGAATGACCGTCCGGAGGGCGCGCCCATCCATAGTATCGTCAATGGTAGTGCATCTGCCGGAGGGTCATCCTGAGCGGAGCGCAGCGAAGTCGAAGGATCTCCTGTTGTTAGAAAAATTCTATTTAGAGGATTGGGTCCTGGGAGCGGGAGATTCCTCGGCTCCGCTCGGAATGACCGTCCGGAGGGCGCGCCCATCCATAGTATCGTCAATGGTAGCGCATCTACCGGATGGTCATCCTGAGCGGAGCGCAGCGGAGTCGAAGGATCTCCTGTTGTTAGAAAAATTCTATTTAAAGGATTGAGTCCGGGGGAGCGGGAGATTCCTCGGCTGCGCTCGGAATGACTGGTACATAGATTCTCGAACCAATAAAACTGAAAAATAATTTAGTTATTTTTCATGCCATATACTTTTGACACAATAACGACGTTTTAAGTTCATCAAGATAAAAGCAAAGCAAATAATAAAGGCTGCCCTATAACACTAAGGCAGCCTTTGTTTTTGAGCCGGATTATTCCAGCCGCTATCCGGTCGTTTTTTTTAACTCGCTAATGGCCTGTTCCGGCGATGGCGCATTAAAAATAAAGCTCCCTGCAATTAGTACATCAGCGCCGGCAGCAACCAGTGCAGGAGCGTTTGAAAGGGAAACACCACCATCTATTCCTATGGTGAAGTCAAGACCGGCCGATTCCCTCATCTCGGCGAGACGCTTTACTTTCGAATAGGTTCGCCCGATAAATTGCTGGCCCCCGAAACCAGGGTTGACCGACATTAATAAAACAGTGTCCAGGTCAGGGAGAATATCAACCAGAAGTTCTACCGGCGTATGCGGGTTCACTGCCACTCCCGCCAGCGCTCCCGTTTCTTTGATAAGCATAATCCCGCTGTGGAGATTAGCACAAGCCTCTATATGGATGGTGATCCGGTCAGCCCCCGCTTTTCTAAACTCCCTGATATACTTTTCAGGCTCTATCATCATGAGGTGCACGTCCAGGGGCTTGGTGGCATGCCGGGCTATGGCCGCGCAAACGGGGAGGCCCAGTGAAATGTTGGGGACGAATCTCCCGTCCATGACATCCACGTGTATCAAATCGGCTTCGCTGCGGTTAATCATCTCTACATCTCTCTGAAGGTTTGCGAAGTCTGCCGATAAAATGGAGGGAGCTATCAATGCCATGAAAACAATAGTTAATGTGTTATTTTTACGGCAAAGGTAACCCAATAAGCTGCCAAATGAAAATCGGTACCTGCCGCGCAACGGGGGCGATTGGGGGATTCTTTTGCCAGAGCTAGTAACGGATCCCAATTTTGAGTTAACATGAACCCAATAGAAGAACAGATAAAGGCACTTTCGAATCGTTTGAATCATTACAATGACCGTTACTATCGGGATAGCGTATCCGAAATTTCCGACCAGGAGTTCGACGCTTTATTAAAACAACTGGCCGAGCTTGAGAAGCTGCACCCGGAATTCAGGCAGGACGATACGCCCACCCAACGGGTAGGCGGTACCATCAACAAAAGCTTTGAAACCGTTTACCACCGCTTCCCCATGTTGTCGCTGGACAACACCTACAGCGAAGACGAGTTGCGGCAATTCGATATAAGGGTGCAGAAAGGAATACCGGGAGAGGCCTACGAATATATTTGTGAACTTAAGTTTGATGGTATTTCCCTGAGCTTTACCTATGAGAACGAAGTGCTGAAAAGAGGTGTTACGCGCGGTGACGGCAAGCGCGGCGACGACATCACGCACAACGTCAAAACGATCAGGAGCCTGCCGCTGCGCGTGAAGGACGGGGGCCTGCCGCCGGTTTTCGAAGTGCGTGGCGAGGGCTTCATGCCGTTCAGCTCGTTTCAGCGGTTGAATGCAGACCTTGAGGAATTGGGCGAGCAAGTTTATGCCAATCCCCGCAATGCTGCATCGGGTGCGTTCAAACTGCAGGATTCTTCCGAAACCGCCCGCAGGAACCTCGACTGCTACATTTATTCTTTTTTGAGCGACGAAGACACTTTTCAGACGCATGAGGAAAGCCTGAATGCGCTGAAAAAAATGGGTTTCAACGTTTCCCCGGGGTGGAAAAAGTGCCAGAATATCGAAGAAGCCATCGGGTACATCCGGGAATGGCAGGAAAAGCGTTTTGAACTGCCCCTGGCTACCGACGGGATTGTTATCAAAATCAATTCATATGCCCAGCAGCGCGAGCTGGGAGCCACTGCGAAAAGCCCGCGATGGGCCATTTCTTTTAAGTACCAGGCAGAAAACAAGCCTGCCATTTTAAGAAAAGTTACGTACCAGGTAGGGCGAACCGGCGCTGTGACGCCCGTGGCGAATCTGAGTGGTATAGAGGAAAGGGAAATACCGCTTGATAAGGTGAAGGGGGTGCACCTTTCCGGTTCGCAGGTAAAGCGTGCCACGCTCCACAATGCCAACGAGCTGGAGCGGCTGGGGCTCCGGGAAGGTGACGTCGTTTTTGTCGAAAAAAGCGGTGAGATTATTCCGAAAATAACGGGCGTTGATATTGCCCAACGGGAACATTTTGAAACCGTGCAGGTAGTATTCCCGGCGTCATGCCCGGAATGTAGCGCCAGGTTGGTAAGAAATGAAGGGGAGGCAGTTTGGTACTGCCCCAACGAACGGGAGTGCCCGCCGCAGATCAAGGGTAAAATCGAACATTTTATTCACCGGAAGGCTATGAATATAGAGAGCCTGGGCGAAGGGAAAATCGAGTTGCTTTTTGACAGACACCTGGTAAAAAGCCCGGCTGATTTGTATGACCTTACTTACGAGCAGCTGTTCGGGTTGGAAAAAACGCTGGTGAACGAAGAAACCGGCAAAACCAAGAAGATCAGTTTTCGGGAGAAAACGGTAGAAAATATACTGAAAGGGATTGATCTGTCGAGGTCCATGCCGCTCAGAAACCTTCTGTTCGCGCTGGGGATCCGGTTTGTGGGGGCAACGGTGGCGGAAAAGCTGGCAGCCTATTTCGGTTCTATGGAGAAATTGCAGGAAGCATCCTATGAAGCCCTTATCGCCGTGCCCGAAATCGGCGACAAGATTGCGTGGAGCATCCGGGCCTATTTTGACGATCCCGTCAACCGGCAAATGCTGGAACGTTTGCGCATTTCCGGCCTTCAGTTCGAGAATGACGAAAAACCGCTGGAAATAGAAAGTGAATTACTGGCCGGGAAAACTTTTGTAATCTCGGGTGTCTTCCAACACTTTGACCGCGATGAGCTTAAGGAGAAAATAGAGGTGAATGGCGGAAAGGTGCTCAGCGGTGTATCGGGTAAATTGAATTATTTGCTTGCCGGCGACAATATGGGGCCGTCAAAGCTCGAAAAAGCGCAAAAATTGGGGGTGACCATTCTTTCAGAAGACGAATTTCTTGGAATGTTATCGGGAGCATAGCGAAAATACCGGAAGCTCCTTACATTTGCGGTTTCAGAAGGGACGGCTGTTTGGGATGAGCCACGAGGTTGAAGCGCCGGGCAGGCGCCGGACACCTGAGACCTCACTCCTCATGCCTTACGGCACACCGCCCCGCACGTTTCAGTAGAAGAATAAACCAACCGGGTATTTGTCGTTCCCGGAACAATAGCAATTAGGATGTCAGTTGACCAACGATTCAAGGGAGTGGGCGTAGCGGTAGTTACGCCGTTTAACGAGCAGCATGAAGTAGATTTTGACGCGTATGTGCGTTTGCTAGGCTATTTGGCCGAAGGCGGAGTAGACTATTTTGTTGTGCAGGGTACAACAGGCGAGTCACCGACTGTAACGCCGGCCGAAAAGAAACGCCTGCTCGAACTTACTAAGCAGAATAACCCGAAGAAACTTCCTATTGTTTATGGAATCGGCGGCAACGATACCCGTTCGGTGCTGGAGGCAATCGCAGCGGCTGACCTTGATGGTGTCGATGCCGTTTTGTCGGTGACGCCGTATTATAACAAGCCGCCCCAGGCCGGTCTTGTGGCGCATTTTACAGCGATAGCGGACGCGTCGCCTGTGCCTGTCATCCTTTACAACGTTCCGGGCCGTACTGTCGTGTCCCTTTCGCTCGACACCGTACTCAAGCTTGCCCAACACCCTAATATTATCGGGATCAAGGATGCCACCAGCAGTCTTGAGTTTGCCATGCAGCTGGCCTGGAAGGCGCCCAAGGATTTCCTGCTCTTATCAGGTGATGACAACCTGGTCACTCCTATGGTAAGCGTAGGCTGGCATGGCGTGATCTCGGTAATCGCCAATGCATTTCCGTCTGAATTTGGTAAAATGACCTGGCACGCGCTTGAAGGACGCTTCGAAGAAGCTGCAGCGATTCAATACTCGTTTATTGATTTTGACACATTGCTGTATGTCGAATCGAATCCTGTGGGGATCAAAAAGTGTCTTGAAATCAAAGGATGGTCGTCTTCTGAAGTACGTCTTCCGCTTATCAAGGCTTCCGACGAACTTGGCGCAAAGCTGAAAGCCGCAATGCTGCGCGAAGGGTTTATATGAGAGAGAGAGATCGGAAGTGGGAAATCGGAAATCGGCGCGCTGATTTCCAATCTCCACTTCCATTCTCCGACTTCCGATCTCCAATCTCCGATTTCCGATTTCCGATCTCCGACTTCCGATTTCCCCCCACCTACAACAGCAACCACCACAATCCGTATATGGCAAGGAGGGCAGTCAGGCCCATCCAGACTGATGCCAGCGTGTAGACGCTGAGCATGGTTTTCATATCAAGCCCGGAAAACTTGGCAATCACCCAGAAGTACGCATCGTTGGCGTGCGAAATCATCATGGAGCCGGCCCCCATACTTAATACTGCCAGAAGAGTGCCGGTTTCGCTGTCCAGGTCGAGTACCGGGAGCAGCGGGTGAAGCAGTGAAGCGGTGGTAATAACCGCTACTGTGGAAGAGCCCTGCGCGGTTTTCAGAACACAGGCAACCAGGAAGGGGAACAGCAATCCGAGCGAGCTGTTCTCAGCCATTGATGAAAAATGAGCGGCCGGGTTGGTAGCGGCAAGCACTGCCCCGAAAGCACCGCCTGCCCCTATGATTACCAGGATGCCGCCTGCTTTCTCAGCAGCATCTGAGAGGGATCCGGAGATCATGCTTCTTCCTTTTGCGCCGGAAAAATTAAAGAGCGCGAGGAAAATACCGAGGCCGAGTGCAATGGCCGGCTCACCCAGCAAGGCCAGTATTTCCCCGGTCCAACCGGTTTGTTCCGGATCAAAGAAGGGCTTGAGGGCGATCAGGAGAATGGGCAATGCAACCGGGAGAAAAGACATAGCAGCAGACGGCCGGCCTGTATTTTCTCCCGCTTGGACCGCAGTTCCTGTATGTACCTGGCGTTGATCCGTTTTTTTGCCCATATAAGACGTCCAGAGGTACCCGACTATGCTGGAGGGGACCGCTACTACAAGGCCCGTAAGGATCAGTTTTCCGAAATCGACCTGTAACTGTGCGGCTGCAGCGCTCATTCCCGGGTGCGGCGGAATAAGGCAATGTACTGAGTAAAGTCCCGTAGCCAGCGCGCCTGCAAGTATTGCCATTGAAATACCCGTTCTTTTTGCCAGCGAATTGGCCAGGCCGCTTAATACAATGTACCCGGAATCACAGAAAATCGGCAGTCCCACCACAAAACCCGTAATGCCCATGGCCATGGGGGCTTTTCGCTCTCCGGTCCGCCTCAGGATCCACTCGGCCATGACCTGGGTGCTCCCCGATTTTTCTAGCAGGACCCCCAATGCGGTACCCAGAACGATAATGAGCGCCAGGGCTTTCATCACATGTCCGAAGCCCTCCTTTATGTGTGAAAGAATCGTCTGAGCAGGCATCCCGACGCTGATCCCGACTACAAAACAGGCAATAAGCAAGGCGAAAAAGGCGTGTAACCTGAATCTGGCGGTGAGGATCATGATGACGGCAATGCCGCCTGTCAGTGAAAGCAATAAATGCGGCAGCGAGACCTGGATTGTGCCCATTAAAGGAATTTTAACTATTTTCGTATTTTCTCAAAAGGCGGAAACAACCGACGATTTACTGATCGGACCCTCCCGGCGGCATCTCGTTCTGTTTCCCGTCGAACCCTTGGTATTCGTTTAATTATTTTTGTTTCCATTTAGTATGCGTCATTTTTCTTGGGTAACAGCTTCTGTTTTACTGATATCCACCGGCTTGCAGGCCCAGGTCAGAACGGAAGAGCTAAAGCACTACAAAGTTTACTACGAACCGGGCAGGTACGCCGGATGGCCGGCAAACACAGGCATCTGGAGCTGGGGCAATGAAATTCTCGCCGGATTTTCTATCGGTTATCACCGTGAATCGGAGAAGAGCATCCATTTTATTGACCGGGAAAAAACAGAAATTCATGTGTTGGCGCGGAGCCTTGACGGCGGCGAGACCTGGACAATCGAAGATCCAGCTAAAGACGGAAAACTGGTTTTTGAATCTGAATTCGGGACACAGCGGACAGATGTCGCACTGCCCAAGCCGCAGAAACTATCCCGGCCCATTAATTTTGAAAATCCGAACCTGGCTTTTGTAACCCGGTTTACCAAAAATAAAAAATCCAATTTCTGGTTTTCCACCAACAAAGGCAAAGGTTGGAGCGGGCCCTATACGCTTCCCGATTTTGGGATGACCGGCCTCGAAGCGCGCACGGAGTATATTGTGGATAGTGAAAAAGAATGCCTGCTTTTTTTGACGGCAACAAAGTCAAACGGGAAAGAGGGCCGGGTTATCTGCGCGAAGACCGAAGATGGCGGTTTGACCTGGTCAATGGTTTCACCTATCGGTCCGGAGCCGGAGGGGTTTGCCATTATGCCGGCAGCTGTCAGGTTGTCGAGGCGCGAATTGCTGGTTACGATCCGGAACCGTGAAGGGGATCGTAACTTTATCAGTACCTATTATTCCCGGAACAATGGGAAATCCTGGCGTGCGTTTGACGATGCTGTAGAGAATACCGGAGCAGGCGGAAGCCCGCCCGCAATGATCAGGCTGAAAGATGGCAGGATTTGCCTGGTATATGCCTATCGGTCCGACCCGTCGACCGGTAAGAACGCGGCTATCCTGGCCAAGCTCAGCTCGGACAACGGCAAAACGTGGAGCAAAGAATATGTATTGAGAAGCGATGGATCTGCGCGCGATGTCGGCTATCCGAAAATCGTCCAGCGACCTGACGGACAGGTGGTTGCCATCTATTATTTTACTGACGTGATAACAGGCCCTGAAAGGTATATCGGCGCCACGGTATGGAATGTTCCGGGCCGCGAACCGGAAACGGTAGTGAGATAGTCCCGCCCTTCCTCCTCCCGTCATTCCAACCGGAAGGCGGGGTTGCCGGACGGTCATTCCGAGCGCAACGGAGTGGAGTCGAGGAATCTCCCGCTCCCCGGACCCAAGCCTTTAAATAGAATTTTTCTAATAACAGGAGATCCTTCGGCTCCACTACGTTCCGCTCAGGATGACCCTCCGGCAGATGCGCTACCATTGACGATACTGCGGATGGGCGCGCCCTCCGGACGGTCATCCCGACCGTAGCGGAGGGATCTCCCTGTCCTTGTACCCAATCCGTTTAATAGGCTTTTTTGCTGGCAACAGGAGATCCTTCGGCTCCGCTGCGCTGCGCTTCAGGATGACCATCCGGGTGGTAGCCTCCGGCATCATTGACTTCTATTGACAAGATCTATTTGTCATCTCCGCTACAAGGTGTTTTCGCAAAAAACTTCTTTCTCGGAATGACGGGATTGGGGCTGGAGTGACCGGGTTTTGCAGACGGAATGACAGGGTTTGCGCCCATCCGGAGAATATTCGTATCTTGCTTCTTTAGTAACCAGAGCCCGGTCAGTAATTGAAAACACTAAACCTCATTTTCCGGTTTTACAAAAGTTTTTGCCTGGCTACTCTGCTGCCCTCCGCGTTTTTACTTTACAGCGCCAGTCCGGATGTCTTGAAGGTATTTGGTTTGGCATTTAAATTTAAGATTCTTTCGTTGATACTGGTTCTGGCCTTAGTGTATCAATACAAAAGGAGTCAATTTTATTATTACAGGAATCTCGGCTTGAGCCGCAATGTAATCCTGGTATCCGTTTTTATGCTGGATATGATGATCTTCCTGACCGGGGCCGCGCTATTGGCAAAAAGCAATGAGCATTGAAGCGCAAGCCCACCTTACACCTTACACCTCACACCTCACCGCTCACACCTCCCCCCCACCTATGCCCCATATCCTCGAAGTCGACGGCGTATTCTTGACTTTCGGTTTGAAAAAGATTCTTCAGCGTGTGTACCTGAAGGCAGAAACCGGGAAGGTTACCGGGCTTTTGGGCAGAAATGGTACCGGGAAATCTTCTCTCTTAAAGGTAATATACGGGGAATTTTGAACCTGAGCGACAGGCTTTACCTGCTGCGAAACGGGGCATCCCTCGCCGTAAACAATGCGACCGACCTGGTAAAACTGGGTTATTTGTCCGGCCTCGATTGATTTCTTCCTGCCTTGTTTTTTTTCAACCGGCAAACTCCGCCGACAGAATCGCTATTCGCAGCCCGATGGCGTATATTTGCCCCACAATGGAGCAGGCGGCAGCCTTTCCGGGAGTTTAGTTAACCAGACGTATGGCAAAAAAGCAGAAATACTATGTTGTGTGGCAGGGGAGAAAGACAGGTGTATTTACCGATTGGAAAGAGTGTGAAAAGCAAATAAAAGGGATGGAGGGAGCCCAGTATAAATCGTTTGATACACTTCAGGAAGCGGAAAAAGCTATCCAGAGAAGTTACTGGGAATTTGTCCGGAAAGGAGGGGCAAAGCCCGAGATTAAGCCTGCGCCGGCTTCGATCGGGAAACCCATTCTCAACAGCCTGGTAGTAGATGCAGCCTGGAATACCGCCACCGGTGATATGGAGTACCAGGGCTTGTATCTGCAGACCAAAGAAAAACTGTTTCTCATGGGGCCTTTTGCCGATGCTACCAATAATATCGGCGAGTTCCTGGCGATTGTCCATGCCTTGTCTTACCTGCAACGACTCAACAGTGAAATTCCCGTCTATTCGGATTCGAAGACGGCCATCGGTTGGGTCATGAAAAAACATGCGAATACCAAGCTCGAGCTGACTCCCCGCAACAAGCCGGTTTTCGAGTTGCTGCAGCGGGCAGAGCGCTGGCTTGCGGCTAACAAGTTCAAAAACCCGGTTCTGAAATGGGAGACTACTTACTGGGGCGAAAACCCGGCGGATTTCGGGAGAAAATAGCGCTAGGGGCGGGACGACAGCAGGTCAAGGAGCTGTTGGATGCTTCGAGCCTCAAGGACGGTATTTTCCCGGACTAGCATCCATTGCGGCCGGGCGCCGGACGCGGCAACACGTATTGTCGGCCCGGCGGTTCCTGAGCCGGTATTTACAGCGTACCCCGTTCTCTTCAGGGCCTTTAATGTCCACTCATATGCCAGGCCGGATCCTTCTACCGAACAGCCTCCCGATCGGTTGATGAGCGGAACGAGAATCTGGCCGGTCTGGTTGTCAAACCCCCACTCCTGGTTCCGGGAGTAGATGTTCCCGATGCTTCCCTCCAGGACCAGGTCCTCCGGAGCACCGGTTTTTACGGTTCCGTTTTCATCTATCAGCCAGATGTGATCAGCCATCTGGAGCGCCAGTTCCACATCGTGAGTAGAAAACAGAATGGTTTTCGAGGTGGTAAGCGATCTCAGTTTATCGATTAATTCAATCTTTCCTAGAACATCGAGGTGAGCTGTAGGCTCGTCAAGCAGTATATAGTGAGTTTCCTGGGCGAGCGCCTTTGCGATCATGGCTCTTTGTAGTTCGCCATCGCTTAACTGGCTGATTTTGCGAGTGGATAGCGCCGTAATCCCCGTGGCATTGAGGCTTTCGTATACCTTTTCGAGGTCCGGACCGGCCAGGTTGCCCATTCGGTTCGTGTGGGGAATTCTTCCCAGGGCAACCAGTTCGAATACGGAAAGATGCGTGCCCCTGATCGGTTCCTGGAGGACGATGGAGAGCCTTTTCGAAAGCTCGACCCGGCTCCGCGAAGACAGGCTTACGTCGTCCAGCAGAACATCACCCGAAATGACGGGCTGCAGGCCGGAGAGAGTGCGGATCAGGGTCGACTTCCCGGATCCGTTCGGACCGAGTAAGGCGGTTAGGCGTCCATCCGGAAGGGTGAAGTTCAGGCCACCGGCGACCAGTCTCTCGTTTTTGTAGGCTCTGTACCCGATAACCAGCTCTTTTGCTTCAATCATCTGCGTTAAAACGAATTTCTCAGGTTGTTCATTTTCAGTATGATCCAAATGACGGCCGGCGCGCCGGCAAGAGACGTCGCGATGTTGATCGGAAGTACAATGCCATTGCCCGGAAGCTGCGCGATCAGGTCACAACACAACAGGGCCAGCGCACCTCCAAGACAACAGGCAGGCATTAAAATCATATGGTTGGAGGTAGCGAAAAGAGATCTCATGACATGGGGTACCGCAATACCGACAAAACCGATAGGGCCGCAGAACGCAGTGACAACACCGGTAAGCAGGCAGGTGTTGAGCAAAATAAGCGTTCGGGCCTTCCGGGGAGAAATACCCAGGTTGGAGGCGTAGTTCTCACCCAGTAACAGCGCATTAAGCGTCTTGGAAAGGAAGAAAGAAAACAGCAGCCCGGCTATCGTAGCCGAAGCCAGCACGGTCAGCCGCGGTCCGCCTGAAACGCCCAGGCTCCCGAAGGTCCACGAAACGAAAGCCTGGAGTTGTTCAGGTCGGCTGAAGTACTGCCAGAGGCCGGTGATGGCCAGGGTGAGCGTGCCAAGCATGAGCCCTACAATCAGCAACACCACGTTGTCTTTTACAAACCGGCTGATGATCAGCAGTAGCGAGAAAACCGCTCCGGCCCCGGTTGCAGCGGCCAAAGCAATCATCCACGAAGCGCCGATGCCAAGCCGGTGCAGCTGGATGCCGACGCCCTGGTCAAGGAAAAAGATAAACAGACCGGTCCCTAAAGCTGCCCCCGCGCTGATTCCCAGTTCAGAAGGGCTTGCGAGCGGATTCCTGAACAAGGTTTGCATCTGAAGGCCGCAAACCGATAAGGCTGAGCCTGCAAATACTGCCGTGAAAGCCTTGGGAACCCGGATCTGAAAGAGGATATGACTCCACGCAATATGGTCGTGGTCTTTACCGGACAGGATAGAAAGCGCGTCAGGAAGCGGGATGCGTACGGTCCCGACAAGGATGTCGGTCACGAAAAGCACTACCAGCAGGAATGCCAGCAGCGAGAACCAAACATATGTTTTGACGGAGTCATTCAAAGCCGGACTAAGGTTTCAGTTCATTGCAATAGTAAAGCGCATGCGGAGAAAGAACATCCGGGTGCAAAATGTGCACATAGTCGGCCAAAAGCAGATCGGGGCGGTAAGCGGACGATTCCCAATAGTCGTTGGCCCCGTTTTCAGCCAGGCGCCCGTTGAAGGAATACAGGCGATTGTTCTGTACGGGTTTGAAAGCCTGGTAACGCGGATCCGCTGAAAGCAAAGCGGCCTTTCCCATATCTGTAGCCGGCAGGAAAATATTCAGCCAGGCGTCGGCTTCCAGTGCAACCGGGTAAACAGACTCAAACGCAAGCGGTATACCGCCGGTCTGGTCGTTGTCCTTCCAGGGGTAGTCGGCGCCTGCGTCTTTCAGTAACGCGGCCATGAAACTCTTTCCGCCGGGCATATGCCACGTGCCCTGAAATTCATTCCCAAGCAGAACCTTTGGCCTGCTGCCCGGCGCACTTCTTACTTTTTCTGCCAGGCGCTCGTAATTGGAGGCCACAAGTGCAAATTGATGCTGGGCAAAATTGAGCTTGTCAAATAAAACGGCCATCAGTTTAATCCATTCGGCGCGTCCCAGCGGCGAGGTCTCCATCCACTCCGAATTGACAATCACGGGTATACCCGATGCCTGGATACCGGCATAGGCGTCGTGACCGGCATCAGGACTACCGGTTACCATAAGCACGTCGGGGTGCAAGTCGATGACGCTCTCCTGGTTAATCTGACCGCCTTTTTGAATTTCACGGATGGAGCCAGCGGCAATGCGGTCTCTTATACGGGCCGAATATACCTGGGAACCGTCGCCGACCGCAGCCAGGTTGTTCCACGCCTCCAACTGGTCTACTGCGCCGACATGAAGACTGGAAGTAACGGCTATAGAATTGATGGGCGTGCGAATAATCTGTTCAGGATTGAACCCGCCCGGCACCGGCGCAGTTTTCTTCAGCAAGATATACTGCACGGTATCGCCCGGTTGAAAGGGACTGAAAATGCGGAGCAGATGGTAGTCACCCCGGTCATCAAGCCGGAACCCCTTTGCGTACCGGATGAGCCCTGAGGGCTTTTCTACCTCGGCCCGCTCTTCGTTCCGGACGTCGCGCGTACAGGAAGCAGACAGGCAGATGGAAATGGCTACAGCGCCGGTGCAGACAAAGGAAATAATAGAGCGAATGATCATTTTATGCTTTGATACAGTTGCTTCGGAGGAAGCCGGTGCGTTCAGACAAAATTAGTACAGTACTCACATAATCTCTCCCTGGCGAAGTTTTTTTTGATATGAATCTTATTTAAAGATAAAAAATGATGACAGTTTCGGTTTTAATGAATCATTATTCTTGTAATTGGCTAAATAATAGATTTTTTGTCTTTAATGGGTGTGCTATATTTGCGGCGGAAAGCATGGATGGGGTAGGCGTTAGTTTCTTTTGTTCAGAATAATATGTTGCGATCAAAAATTGAAAACCGGGAATCCGGGATATTGCTGTATGGAATTACGCCGCCGAAGCTCGGTCACGCCCCTGAGAAGATCGCGGAGATAGCAGCGCGCCAGCTCGCGCGGATTGCCGGTCTGGATATTGACGGCCTTGTTCTTTACGACATACAGGATGAGTCGGCCAGGAATGCTTCCCCGCGGCCTTTCCCGTTTATAGAAACCATCGATCCGTGGGTTTACAGCCGAGACTACCTTGGCGATCTGAGGCTTCCCAAAATTATCTACAACGGAGTTGGGAGATATACGCAGGATACGTTTGCCGAATGGCTGGGGACGGAGGGACGTTCGGTTGACTTCATGGTGCTGGTCGGCGCTCCGTCCAGGCTGTCGAATGCCGGGCTTTCGCTGCAGGATGCCTACCGGATCAGCCGTTCCTACCCGCAGGCCAGGCTAATAGGCGGTGTGACGATTCCCGAAAGACATATCCGGAAGTCTGACGAACATTTGCGGGTAGTTGCAAAAACTGAGTCGGGGTGCCGCTTTTTTATTTCCCAGTGCGTATATAATATTCAGAATGCGCGGCAATTGCTCCTTGACTATTGCGATTACCTGAAAAAGACCGGCGAGACGCCTGTTCCGATAATCTTTACCATTACTCCTTGCGGGTCGTCCAAAACACTGCACTTTATGGAGTGGCTGGGGATTGAGATACCGGTTTGGCTGAAAAGCGAGCTGGAGGCCTCTGCGGATATGTTATCCAAATCAGTTGATGCCTGTACCAGGATCGTAGACGAACTCATTGCACATGCGGCAGATCTCTGTGTTCCGATCGGCTTTAACGTTGAGAGCGTAGCCATACGGAAGGACGAAATAGAAGCCTCCCTGGCTTTGGTCCGCTATATCGGTGGCAAATGGGGGCGTATATAGTCCCGGATTGGTCTACAGCTCAATAAATGGCTGCGGGCTGAAGCACAGGACGAAAACCAGCAGCGCTACAATACCCAGTACCACGCGCCCGGCTCCCAGGGGCCGTTCATCGGGTGTTTCCGGGTGGTATATCCCCAGGAACCGCCCCAGGATGAACAGGAAAAACAGGAAAACGGGGTAGCCGGTAATGCCCGGGAAAAAATGCGCGATCAATAGCTGCGCCAGCACGACGCCCAGCGCGAGCATCAGCGCATTCAACGGGTTTTCGAAGACTTTTCGCAGGCAGATAAATAGAAATATGGCATACAGCGCCAGCGAGAGGAGCCCGCTATAAAATTCCTCGTTGGTAAAGAGGGAAAACTCGATCAGTGTGTAAAGGCCGATGCCGGAATAAGTCAGTGCCAATACGTAGAGGGTGGGCGCTACAATATCAAACTTCTTTTTACCAATCAACCCGTAAAGTATATGACCGCCGTCGAGCTGCCCGATCGGGATCAGGTTGAGCGCGGTAAAAAAGAGCGCCAGGTAACCCGCGAAAAGGTAAGGATAGTGAATGATTTCAAAGCGGTGCGGCAGGAGCGCCGGGTCGGCGACATAACTCTTGAAAAACCAGAAAACCAGGTTGTCGCCCAGGGCAATGTTGCCCGCCGCATTCTCGTATACAAAATGCGGGTAGGAGAGTCCATGCTCCAGGTACTCCGGGTGAATCGTGAATATATGCTCGGGAGGCGGCAGGTGTGTAAACCCGTACCATAACACCAGCAAGGCTACCACGAAACCGGCCAGCGGTCCGGCTATTCCGATATCAAAGAATTTAATCCGGGATTGGACCTGTTCCCTGATCTTAATAAAGGCGCCCATGGTCCCGATGCTCGGGGATATGCCGAACCACAACGGGATATAGTAGGGGAGCGATACCCGCACCCGGTGGCGCCGGGCAACAAAATAGTGCCCGAATTCATGTACGGTAAGCACCCCGAGAAAAGGGATGGAAAATTGGAACCCCTGGCAGAATTCCTGCCATCCGAAGGCTTTATCGGAAAAGAAAAACAGATGTCCGTGCATCCACTCGGTTCCGGCCAGTGTGGTCGTTACAAGGGTAATCAGGAACAAGGCCAGCTGGATGGTAAGGGTGCGGCGATTCTCAGGCATAAGGAACCAGGTATTCGAGAATGGTGGGGGGTTTTTGAACGTGGATGGTTTGGATACCCAACCGGTTGGCGGCGATGATATTGTCGTGGTTGTCGTCCAGGAACAAGGTATGCTGTGCTTCTATGCCGGCCTGCTCGAGCACCATTTCATAGATGACAGGATCAGGTTTCATAATTCCCATTTCATAGGAAAGGAATACTTTCTTGAACAGGTCATGAAGCTGGGGAACGCCGCTGCTTTCTTTCAGTATAAGATTCACTTTGTCGATGTGGATGCTGCTGGTATTGCTGAGAAGATACAATTCGTATCGCGTGGCAAGCTGCTGCAGGAGGGTGACGCGGGCCGGTGGGATATCCAGGAGCAGTGCATTCCAGGCGGTGTCGATCTGGTCATCCTGAAGCTGAGGCATCTCCAGTACTTCGCGGACGAGATTCCTGAAGCCGGGCGCAGACAGGCTGCCGGTTTCAAAGCGTCTGAAAAGCTCGTTTTCCCGGAACAACAGAAAGAGTTCTTCATCGCTTCGTCCGGTCAGCAAAGAGAAAGCATGCACGGTTCTGGGAATATCGATGTTGAGAATAACATCGCCAAGATCGAAAATAATGTGCCGGATATTGGAATGCATCATGGCCTGTGATTAGGTTTTGCAGGCGGTAAAGCGGCAGTACGCGCTGTCACCTGGCGGATATTCGGCCAAAGCTAGGAACAAATGCACAAATGTGTTAAGCTTTCGGTCAGGTATTTTGTTTAATTTCGCTTCTTTGCCGGAGAAAACCTCGGGCATAAGGCAAGTTGGGTAAGGTTTTTTTTGAAGGAAGGAATGGCTATCAAAACAATTGAGATTCAGGAAGTAAGTTTCCCCGTGATGGAGGCCTTTTATACCTTGCAGGGGGAGGGTATGCACAGCGGAAAGGCCGCTTATTTCATTAGGCTGGGCGGGTGTGATGTGGGGTGCCATTGGTGTGACGTGAAAGCGTCGTGGGATGCGGATAAGCACCCGCGTGTGACCGTTGATCAAATTGTATCCGGGGCCCTGCAATATCCGGGCCGTTTGGCAGTTATTACTGGTGGAGAACCGCTGATGTATGATTTGGAACCGCTGACTGCTTCGTTGAAAGCGGCCGGGTTTCAAACCAATATAGAAACCTCGGGGGCACATCCCTTATCGGGGGATTGGGACTGGGTTTGCTTCTCCCCGAAAAAGTTTAAAGATCCGCACCCCGGTATTTACCGGCACGCGGACGAATTGAAAGTGATCGTGTACAACAAAAGTGATTTTGAATTTGCGGCGTATCATGCGGAACGGGTTCCGGCCGGCTGTCACCTGATCTTGCAGGTGGAGTGGGGAAGAAAAGACCAGATGACCGATCAGATCGTTGACTTTATCAAGGACAACCCCCGATGGCGCATGTCGCTTCAGACACATAAATACATGAATATTCCCTGATGCGCAAGGTCGTCCTATTCTTCGGTGTATGGTTCCTGACAGCAGGCGGGGCCTGGGCCCAGGCTCCGCAGTTGAGTCGGAGGAACCGCGATTTGGAAGAAAAGGCGCTGAAGGCCTGGGAACAAAGAGACCTTGAAAAGGCCGCCGGCTTGTACAGGCAGCTTGTTGAAAACGAGCCGGGTTACCTGTCCGGTCATATGAGACTGGCCCAGGTTTACGAATGGCAAAAACACAGTGATCTCGTAGCACAGCATTATACACGGGCCATTGAGGTGGCCCCGGATGCAGTCGAGGCTATGCCGGCCTACCAGTGGTTGGCCCGGAAAGCCCAGTCGGAGGAGAAATACGAATTATCGGCCAGGTATTGGCAAAAGGTCATTGATCTCAACACCGGGCAGAAACCCAATAACCTGGTGCGCCTGGCAAAGCGCCAGTTGGAGTCCGCAGAATTTGCCCAAAAGGCCAAGCGAAATCCTTCCAATATTGAACGCGTTCCGCTGAGCGATACGGTGAATCACCTTCCTATGCAATTTTTCCCGGTATTGACCGCCGATGAAGAAACGCTGATTTTTACCGGCCTGGAAAACGGGGGTGATGAGAACATCTTTCTTTCGTCAAAACGGGATGGAAATTGGTCGGCTCCAGTTTCGTTGTCCGATCAGATCAACACCACCAGTAACGAAGGGACCTGTACAATTTCAGCAGACGGACATACGCTGGTTTTTACCGGCTGCAACCGACAGGACGGCCTGGGAAGCTGCGATCTTTACATCAGCTTTCAAAAGAACGGCAAATGGTCGCGGCCGACAGGTATCGGAGAGCCGGTCAATAGCCGGTTCTGGGAGTCGCAGCCTTCGCTCAGCGCCGACGGCAGCGTGCTTTACTTTGCCTCCGATCGTCCGGGCGGCGTCGGGAAGTCCGACATCTGGAAGTCGGAAAAGCTGGAAAATGGAAGCTGGGGGCCGCCGGTCAATCTCGGTGAAACCATTAATACCCCCGACGATGAAAATGCACCCTTCATTCACGCCAACGGGCGCACGCTGTTTTACGCCTCAAAAGGGTTGCCGGGTATGGGGAGCTTCGATATTTTCATGATCGACCTGCAGGAAGGCGGTCAGGCAAAGCCGGTAAACCTGGGCTACCCGATCAATAACAGCGCCGACCAGGTGGGACTGTTCATTACTGCGGACGGGGAAACAGCCTATTATACAGAGGACCGTACGGAGACAGGAAAGGGGCGGCTTTCCAAATTGTATACGTTTGCAATTCCGCCAGAATTGAAGCCGCTTTTTACACCGACCCGCTATATTAAAGGACGGGTTCTTGACAGCGAAACCAGGCAGCCTGTGCAGGCGCAACTGCGCCTCTATGATCTCGCAACCCAACAATTGGTTTCCGGTTTTACTTCCGATGAAACTTCAGGCGAGTACCTGGCCGTAGTGAACAAAGACAGTCACTACGCATTGTATGTGGAAAGAGCAGGGTATCTTTTCAAAAGCATGTCGTTTGACATTGCGGATTCGGAGGCGCCGGTGAAGAAGGACATCCTCATAGAACGCGTGAAGAAGGATAAATCCGAAATACTGACCAATGTTTTCTTTGATACCGGTGATTTCAGGCTGAGCGAGAAGTCAAAGCTTGAGCTGAACAAGCTCGTGGCTTTCCTGGAGGCGAATAACGGGCTTGAGATCGAGGTCTCGGGCCACACCGATGATGTCGGTTCGGAAAACGATAATTTCAAGCTTTCGGAAAAAAGAGCCGAATCGGTAGTTAACTACTTGACATCCAAAGGTATTTCGGGAGGACGGTTGCGGTTTAAGGGCTTTGGGGAAAGCGCTCCGAAAGTACCCAACGTATCTGACGAAAACCGGAGCGTGAACCGGAGGATTGAATGGCGCATTCTGTAAACGGGTTGTTTTTTTTTATAAAATGGCGCACTTTTGGGCAGATTTTTGTTGTCAGTGAATAAGAGGCTCCCGGAGAACAGCCCGGGTGTTCTGAATGTGATAAAAAAGTTTTAATTATAGTTCGATTAGTAACAATACCCCGGAATCATGTCGATAGAAAAAGTTGAATGTTTAATAATTGGTTCGGGGCCTGCCGGATATACTGCCGCAATCTATGCTGCCCGCGCAGGTATGAAACCGGTACTCTATCAGGGCGGCCAGCCTGGCGGCCAGCTCACCACCACGACCGACGTGGAAAATTACCCGGGATACCCGTTGGGAATAGGCGGACCGGAGATGATGCAGGATTTTGAAAAGCAGGCGCTGCGCTTCGAAGCAGATATACGTTACGGAATGGTAACCAGCGTTCATTTTTCCGGTTATCCCCACCGTGTAGTCGTCGATGGTAAAAAAGAAATCGAAGCCAGGACCGTACTGATCGCCACCGGTGCATCTGCTAAGTGGCTGGGGCTTCCGGGTGAGGACCGGTTGAATGGCAAAGGCGTTTCGGCCTGCGCGGTATGTGACGGATTCTTTTTCCGGAAACAGGAGGTAGCGGTTGTGGGCGGTGGTGATACGGCCCTTGAAGAAGCATCTTACCTGGCTAAATTGTGCAGCAAGGTCTATCTCCTGGTTAGACGTGACGAATTGCGTGCATCGAAAATCATGCAAAGAAGGCTGCTTTCTCTGGAGAACGTAGAAGTGTTGTGGAATACTGAGGCGGTTGAGTTGCTTGGAGAAGATGTTCTGGAAGGCGTGGTGGTGCGCAATAATGTTACCGAGACCCAGCAAACCCTTGCGGTTACCGGTTTTTTTGTCGCCATAGGCCATAAACCCAATACAGAAGTGTTCAGCGAATACCTGGAGATGGACGATCACGGGTATATCAAGACAATTCCCGGCTCCACCAAAACCAATGTAGAAGGTGTATTTGCCTGTGGTGACGCACAGGATAATGTCTATCGTCAGGCGATAACGGCGGCAGGTACCGGTTGTATGGCCGCTCTTGATGCGGAACGTTTTTTGGTAGTGAAGGAAGCAGAGATGCTCGATCAGGTATAATCAGCGTGAACAATACCGGCCCTTTTTACTGTTGATCTGGCCCCCAGGTCGCAGTGTGTTTTTTTGTAAAAAAAGCGGCCTTAGTCGAATATGAAAGGACTGACTATTTTTAAGAATTGGAACAAAGTCGTTTTGTGCCTGTTCTTTCCCGTATTTTTTGCCGGGAAAGAAGCGGTGGGCCAGGAGAGAGGAAAGGTGAAGCAGGCACCGAAGATCAATCAGGGAACCACAAAGACTCCCGATTCTCCTAAGAAAGATCAGAAAGACGAGACCGAGGGGTTTGAAATTCAAACATCAAACATCCAGTTTCAGAGCCAGTTTGAACCGGTAAAGCCGATTAATCCTGTTGTCAACGAGGATCCTGATACGTTGTTGCCGGCTGATTTGACAGTGGCGGAAATGGCGGATTCCATGCAGGTAGGCGATGATATGGTCAAAGTAGCCGAATACTTTGTGATCTGGGATGACCGGAACATTAACCCCTACAATATTAATCCGCTTGAGTTTGACGAAAGCGTTGTTTTGGATTTATACAACGACGACGAAGGGCGCTATGCTGCTATGCCGCTCAGAAGCGTGAAACCTACCTCGCAGTTTGGATTGAGATGGGGGCGGAATCACACCGGCACCGACCTGGACCTGGATACCGGCGATACCATCGTGTCTGTCTTTGACGGTATGGTACGCGTCGTCGGCACCGACGGCCGGGGTTATGGAAGGTTTGTCGTGGTGAGGCATTACAACGGGCTGGAAACGCTGTACGGGCATATGTCGAAACCACTGACGGAGTCCGGTACCGTGGTGAAGGCGGGTGACGTATTGGGCCTGGGCGGAAGCACGGGCCGGAGTACCGGTCCGCATTTACATTTCGAAGTCCGATACGAAGGAAATGCCTTTGATCCGAGACATATTTACGATTGGAACAAACCGGCGGTCAAGTCGAGGGAATTTGAACTGACCAAATCGGTTTGGGATTACCGGCGGGGAAGCCGGAGTTACAAGAGTGAATTTGAATCAGGTGACCAGTCCCCGGCGTACCGGTCGGCGGTTTGGCATAAGATACGTTCGGGAGAAACGCTTTCTTCAATCGCCCGAAAATATGGAACGACGATTTCGAGCGTTGCAAAACTGAACAGATTAAGCGTCCGCTCTACGTTACGTATCGGACAGAGATTGCGAATCCGGTAGGGAGGAGCGAGGTACGAGGAGCGAACCAGCTGTAAGCCGGAACCCCTCACCCCTCACCCCATACCTCATACCTCATACCTCATACCTCATACCCATGAAACTAGATATACTTGCGATTGCCGTCCATCCGGATGATGTGGAGCTGGGTTGTTCCGGTACGCTGATGATGGCAGTTCTCCAGGGGAAGAAGGTAGGCATTGTAGACCTTACCCGCGGAGAGCTCGGAACGCGCGGAACCCCCGAAGGCCGCCTGGCAGAAGCGGCCGATGCGGCGGCACTGATGGGAGTCCCTGTCCGGGAAAATGTAGGTCTGGCCGATGGCTTTTTTCGGAATGACCCGGACCATCAAATGAGAATTATCCCCTTTATCAGGAAATACAGCCCGGATATTGTACTGACCAACGCCATTGACGATCGCCACCCGGATCACGGCCGTGCGGGCGGATTGGTAGCCGATGCCTGCTTTTACTCGGGGCTTCGCAAAGTTGAAACGGTTGGTGATGATGGAAAACAACAGGCGCCCTGGCGGCCCAAAAATGTCTTCCACTTTATCCAGGACCGCTATATAAAGCCGGATTTTATAGTTGACATTTCTCCCGTCTTTGAAAGGAAGATTCAGGCAATCCAGGCCTTTAAAAGCCAGTTCTTTGTGCCGTCTTATGAGAAAGACGAGCCCCAGAGCTATATTTCGACACCGGCATTCCTGGCCTCGGTAAAAGCCCGTGCTCAGGAAATGGGACACGCGGTCGGTGTGGATTACGGTGAGGGCTTTACTTCTTACCGTGCTCTGGGACTTAAAGATCTTTCGGTTTTTCTCTAGGGGGATAACCGGGAAATACGCCACTCGCCTGCAGATTCCGTTTGGGTATACAGGATCCGGTCATGAAGGCGCCCGGCGCCGCCTTGCCAGAATTCTACCCGGTCAGGGGTGAGCCTGAACCCTCCCCAATGCGGTGGCCTTGGTACCTCCCGGCCCTCGAATTGCGCTTCTATCAACTGTTGTTTTTCTTCCAGCTCCTGGCGGCTCCCGATCACCGAACTCTGGTTGGAAACCCAGGCGCCAATCTGGCTTGCGCGGGGCCTGCTCTGAAAATAGACATCCGAATCAGCTTCGGAAATGCGTTTTACTTCACCCTGAATCCGGACCTGTCTTTCCAGCTCAGGCCAAAAAAATGTCAATGACGCGAACGGATACCTTGTTAATTCGTTTCCTTTTTCGCTGAGATAATTCGTAAAAAAAGTAAATCCGTCCGGATCAAAACTTTTTAACAATACGATGCGGGCGTTGGGGTGCTGGTGACGGTCGAGGGTGGCCAGGTGCATGGCATTGGGCTCAATTACACGGGCTTCAAGGGCTTCGCCGAACCAGGTGCCGAACTGGCTTACCGGATCGCCGGCGACGGTTTCTTCGCTCAACGTTTTAAGCGTGTAGTCTTTACGTATGTCTGCTATACTCAGGCTCATGAGGCGACTATTCTTTAAGGTTAAATGACAAAAATACTTGTTTCAATAGAAAGATTCTTACTTTTGTAATATAAGGGTATCGAATAGAAAGCGTAAAAAACGATGGTACAGGACGACATCACCGAAAACGGTGGAAACGTAGTGAACGAGCCGGACAAAGAGAAAACAGTCGCGGCTTCTCAGGAAAAGAATTCAGAGGAAGAAGCGGTACAGGAAACCGGATCAACCGTTGAAGCATCAGGACAGGAAGAGACACCTGTTGCGGATACGGCAGATGCGCCGGAAAACGCCGGGGAGACTTTGAATGATTCTGATGAAGACGCTGCGGCCGCAGATTCCGATGATGCGTCAGACGAAGATGACCTCGCGCACGAAGCCATCGACCTGAGTGAATTCGATAAACCCGGCCTTATCGGCCTTCTGACCAGGGAATTGGCCCATCTTCAAAAAGGTGAAAACCTTACGTTGTCCGTATTTCGCAGACTGGATGCCCTGCTGAAAGACTTTCGCCCTATTCTTGAACAGTTTCAGAGAACCGAACAGGCGGCAGCCCTGGAGCGTTTTATCGCGGAAAATGGCAGCGAAGACGGGTTTGAATACCGTCAGGACCCGGAAACCGCCCAGCTGGACGAACTGAAAAAGAAACTCAAGCTAGAGAGAAGCAAGTTTTTCAAGCAGCTTGACAAGGCCAAGGAAGATAATTTCAGTTTGAAAACCACCTTGCTCCAACGGTTGAGAGAACTGGTAGAGGAAGAGGAAAACAAGGAATCTGACGATTCCAATATGAAGGCGGGGTGGCAGGACTTTAAAAAGATCCAGGAAGAATGGCGCCTGGCCGGAAATATTAATTCTCCTCATAATGGTACGCTTTGGGCCACTTATAACGCCCTTGTTGACCGGTATTTTAATATACGGAACATGTTTTTTGAACTCAAAGAACTTGACCGTAAACGGAATGCCGACGTGAAAGCTGAGTTATGCGAAAAGGTCGAGCTGATTTCTTCACAGATTGAAAATGAGGGTTTCAGCAAAGCGCTCCTGGATGAGGCGCTGCACCTTTTCGAGGAATATAAGCACGTAGGGCCGGCTCCCAAGGAAGAGCAGGAAAAGCTCTGGCAACGCTTCAAAACCGCGCTGGACCGTGTATACGACGCAAAACGTGTGCAATCGGGTGAGTTGAGGAAGCAAGCCGCCGAAATCTACGAAATCAAATCTAAGATATACGAAGAGATCGTGCCTTACACCGTGTTCTCTTCCGGCAGTATTAACGAGTGGAATGCCAAAACCAAGGAGTTGCTGGTTTTCCAATCGAAATGGGAGGAGATAAAGGGCGGTATGCCCCGGGAAGAAGGCAAGGTGTTGAGCAAGAAGTTCTGGTCGGGACTGAAGACCTTTTTTAACAACAAAGGTGAGTTTTTCAGGCAGCTGGAAGCCAAACGCGAGGTGAATCTACGTGCCAAAACCGAGCTGTGCGAGCAAGCCGAAGAAATTCTGAGCCTTGGCGAAGACAACCCGCAAAATACGCAGCGGGTAATTGAACTGCAGAAACGCTGGAAAACGGTCGGACAGGTTCCGGAAAAATACAAGGATTCTATTTTCGTTCGTTTCAAGACGGCTTGCGACGCATATTTCGACAAGAAGCGCGGCAAAAACCAGGCAGTAGAGAAGGAGTTCGAAGAGAACCTCCAGAAGAAGGAAGACCTGTGCAACCGGATAGAAGCGCTTGCCGAGGAGCCCGAAGCAAATATTGAGCAGCTGAATGCCTTCAAGGCGGAGTGGAAGGGTGTTGGCTTTGTCCCGAGGGCCGAGATGCAGAATATACAAAAGCGATATATTGCCGCTATTAATAAGTATGTAAGCGCAATCGGTAAACTCAGCGTGAAGGAGCGGGAAATTGTATTGCTTCAAAATGAGGTAGACGTGGTCAAAGGCAGCGATTCGGACAGAAACCTTTACCGGAAGGAGAATGACCTAAGGAAGAAAGTGACCCAGCTTGAGGAGGATATCTTACTTTGGCAGAACAATATTCAGTTCTTTGCCAAATCGAAGAATTCAGACAAGCTGAAAGCCGATTTCGAGAAAAAAATAGAAAAGGCGGAAGAGCAGTTAGCGGAGCTGAAACATCAACTCAAGGTATTGCAGGAGGCATTTTAATGACCACAAGCTTCGAAACTTCCAACCGTTTCGTTGAAAAGAGCATCCGGGAAGACACTTGCCAAAAGGCGGGTGTCTTTCCTACATTTTAGGGAACAGCATATTTAAATGAGTGATTTTCGGCACATCGATCTCAATCTTCCTGCGGGAAAAAGTATTTTTTTTGTTTCAGATTTCCATCTCGGCGCTTCGGCCAAAGGCGACAAAAACAGGGACCTTGAAAAGCGGATCGTTGACTGGCTCAGGCGGATAGCGCCAGATGCCGCTTACCTGTTCCTGGTAGGCGACGTGTTTGATTATTGGTTTGAGTACAAACACGTAGTGCCCAAAGGGGCGGTCCGTCTGCTCGGGCAGCTGGCGGAAATAGCGGACACGGGCATCCCTATTTACTATTTTACAGGCAACCACGACATGTGGGTGCGCGATTACTTTGAGCAGGAATTGGGAGCAATAGTAAGCAGGGACCCGATGCGGTTTACCGTGACCACTTCCGGACCTACTTCCCGGCTTTTTGTTGGTCATGGCGACGGCCTCGGCCCGGGAGACCATTTTTACAAGTTTCTGAAAGTATTGTTTGAGAGTTCGCTGGCGAGAACGCTTTTCAGGCAGGTCCATCCCGATCTTGCCACAAAGCTCGCCTTTGCCTGGTCGAAACAGAGCCGGGCTGCGAATAACGAAAAAGGAGAGGATACCTTTAAGGGCCTGGATCGGGAATGGCTATATCAATATTGCCTGGAGGTGGAGCAACAGTTGCACCACGACTATTACGTTTTTGGCCATCGTCATCTTCCCCTGGATCTGCAGGTGGGTGAGAATAGCCGCTACATCAACCTGGGAGAATGGTTCAGCCGGGGAAGTGGCTATCCCTATGCCCGTTTCGACGGCCGTTCCATGGAGCTGAAATACGACAAGAGCGGAACCGGTCGTTAATCTTCAAAATTCTTTTTAGGGATTTCGCCGGGGTTAATGTAATCCTGGCGGGAGATATTCTCTCTGGGGGCCTGATTCAGGTCCTTATGCCATTCTTTTCGTTTCAGATCACCCTTTTTAACCCCTTTAATGAAGTTTGCCCAGGCAAAAGGGTTGAGGAAGGGCATTGTGGTACCAAAACTCCGGTTGGCATAGGACTCGCGGCCGAAGAGTTGCTGGTCAATGGAATGGCGGAAATTGGTCTGCGCATTGTTGGGCACCATCATCGCCATCCGGTTGATATACTCAGGATCGGTGCTTTTGGCAAGCGCATCGCGATCCGCCTGATCCGGAAGCCGCATTTCCAGGAAAGCCTTTTTGAACTCATCCTCGGTCCGGTAAGGCCATACCCTTACTTCGGAGAGCATTTGCACGTTTTCGCGCATCGCGATAATGGCAGAAAAGCTTTCTCCGTTGAAGTTCTTGGGAATATTGAAGTACTGGTTCTTGTAACCGATGTATGAAAACACAATACTATCTCCCGGAAAAACGGGAACTACAAAATAGCCGTCCCTGTCGGCGATTGTTCCTTTCCCGGCCCGCGGAATAATTATACTTGCTGCGGGAAGTCGTTCCTGGTTAGCGCCGACTACAATCCCGTTAAACATTATGGCTTTCCGCTCACCCTGTCCGAATGCGGGAATCGTACTCAAAGCAGCAAGAAAGACCAGGAGAATATTTGCGAAAAAAATCTTCTTCATTGCGATCATAATCGTTTCTCTTGTTTTCAACTCTTTCTCAGTTCATACGATACCCGTACAAGAGATTTTTATTAGTTTTTTCTTTAGCGAGGTCGTGTTTATTGTCTTATAAAATTAGCGCATTGCGCTGAATATACCGAAAAGATTAGGAAAAAAGCTTGATAAAAGTGGCAATAAACGGCATCGAGAGCAAAAGCCCGTCGAAGCGGTCAAGGAAACCGCCGTGGCCGGGGATACTGTTGCCCGAATCCTTAATGGCAATGCTTCTTTTAAAAAGAGACTCTACGAGGTCGCCATAAATGCCGGCGATGACGAGGATAGCGCCAATACAATACCACTGCCAAGCGGCATAGGTAGTAAAGAAAATTCCGAGCAAAAATGCCACCAGTGCGGCAAACACCGCTCCGCCTATGGCGCCTTCCCAGGACTTCTTCGGCGAAACCCTTTCGAATAATTTCCGTCTGCCAAACTTCGTGCCCGCGAAATAGCCTCCGATATCCGAGGCCCAAAGCAACAAAAGACAGCCCAGTACGATCTGGAAGTTATAGGTGCCCCCCCGCATGGCGATGACCGAAAGCAGCGCAAAGGGAAGCGCTACGTAGATAAGGCCGAGGAAGGTGAAGCCTATGTTCATAAAGGGTTTTATGTCTTTTTTCTTGTACAATTTGATAAAGAAAATAAGCGACAATAACGGCGAAATAGCAAAATAATACTGTCCTGACAGGTCTCCCTTTTCAATGAAAAACGTGAGCAGGTTTAAGACGATACCGCAAAAAGTACCATAGTTGGTTAATGGTTGATTCCCGTCGAGGCCCAGGAGCTTGTAAAACTCGTACTGGGTCAACGCACATAAGATGCAGACAAAAAGCAAAAAGGTTGCTTCGCTGTAGAGAATCAGACCTAAAATTACAAAAAAGCCAATCAGCGCGGCTACGACCCGCTGCTCGAGATTGCTTCGTTCACTAAGACGAAATTTCATTTTCAAGTATTTGCCTGGCAATAATTTCCTGTTCTAGGGGGACATATAGTTCAAAGACGCCCAGGAGGTAGCTACTGTCTTTTTTGTTGATAATCACGGCCTGTATGCCGTTGTTTTCGAGTACCATCCTCGATATTTCTGCCTTGGGGTTTGCGTCGCTGATCAGTATTTTTACCCAGTTTTCAAGCATGATAAGCCGGTTTTGATGCGTATTAAAGGGAACTAGTGAATTGAGGGGAGCCGGTCAGGCGGCAGCGGAACCGGGGGTAGATTTGTAGACAATGCGTAGCAGCCAAAGCGCAGCTACCAATGACAACAGGCCTGTCCACACCGGTACGGATTGAGAGGATGCAATATCGACATCAATCATTTTCTGGCGGTACATCCACATCAGGACGACCGTAACGGCATTGTTTACAAAATGAGCGAAAATAGCCATTGCAAGCCTGCCGGTCCAGAAATAGAGATAACCGAACATCGCGCCGAGAAATAAGCGGGGGAAAAAACCGTAAAACTGGAAATGGATGACGCTGAATATAAACGCGCTCACCCATATAGCCAGGTGGACATTGGCCCAGTGCTCCGCCAGCTTTCTTTGTAATATACCTCTGAAAAGCACCTCTTCACCAATGGCCGGGATAATGGCTATTACCACGACCGCAATCAATAGCTGGCCGATCGTCTGGAAGGAAAGGAAATACTCCGTGAGATTGGCCAGTGTCAGCTCATTTTCTTTCATCCAGGCTTCTATGCCCGATAAACTGTCGGGGAGAATCATAGATTCGTTCCATTCGGAGATCATACCCGTGAACGGCATCAGTACGATTGTCAGAAAGAATATCGGGACCAGGCCGGCGTATGAATTCCGGTTTTGGAGATTGAAGGCTTCTGTGCCTTTCCTTTCAACAAGCTTCCAGAAAACCAGTGCCGGAATCAGGAAGGAGAAAAGGTGGTAAACGGCCTGCAGAAGGATTACCCTAAGCCAGCTCTCCGCGTCATAGGCTGCAGTGGCCCCGGCGGCAATAATTTCATTGAGGTTAAAATCGCCATCCCCGATTAACGTCAGCAGGCCGACGCCGAGGATGCTGCCTATCGCCATTCCGATGAGTATAATCCCGATCAGAATGAGCAATGCGCTCCAGGTACCGGATACCAGAGGTTGCGTACGGGGAAGGTGTATTTCTGCCATAATTCCTGTAAATTTACGTCAAATTTCCACAGTTCGGTTTTTCCGGTCTGTTATTACGGAGCTATAACCCCGAAAAATGCCAAATATAGGAAATATTACGCTTGGAGAATTCCCGCTGCTGCTGGCGCCGATGGAGGACGTGAGTGATCCGCCCTTCCGTGCGGTCTGCAAAGACAACGGTGCGGACCTGATGTACACCGAGTTCATCTCTTCGGAAGGATTGATTCGGGATGCCGCCAAAAGTGTAAAAAAACTCGATATTTTCGAGTATGAGCGCCCTATCGGAATACAACTTTTCGGGAGCGACATTGAAACCATGGCGTCATGCGCCGAAATCGCCGCCGCAGCAGGGCCCGATCTCATAGATATCAATTACGGTTGCCCGGTAAAGAACGTGGCCTGTCGCGGCGCGGGGGCGGCGTTGCTCCAGGACATTCCGAAGATGGTAAAGATGACCGAGGCGGTGGTGAAATCGACCGGGCTTCCGGTGACCGTTAAAACCCGGTTGGGGTGGGACCATGAAACCATTAATATCCTTGAGGTTGCCGAGAGGCTGCAGGACATCGGTATCCAGGCACTGACCGTACATGGCCGCACCCGGGTACAGATGTACAAGGGTGACGCCGATTGGACGATGATCGGAAAAATCAAGGACAACCAGCGGATACGGATCCCTATTTTCGGAAACGGCGATATCGACAGCCCCGAAAAAGCGCTCGAATACCGGGAAAGGTATGGTGTGGACGGCATTATGATCGGCAGGGCCTCGATCGGGAATCCCTGGATTTTTAACCAGATCAAGCATTTTTTTAAGACGGGAGCGCATTTACCGGCCCCCGGCATACTGGAAAGGGTCGCGGCCTGCCGGAAACACCTGGACTTTTCGGTCAGGTGGAAGGGTGACACCCTGGGACTGCTGGAAATGCGCAGGCACTATACCAACTATTTCAAAGGTCTGGATAATTTCAAACCGTTTCGGATGCGGCTTGTAGAAAGCCTGGTTTACCGGGACATTGAAGCGATGCTGGACGAAATTGTACACTACTACCAGGAATCAGAAAATTTTGCTGCTATCTGACCGCCGGTCTTCACGCCGCTGTTTCAATGCCTCCGGGTAAAGAGCGCGATGAAAACCGGTGCGTTTTGGAAGTCATTTTTGTATTTTAGCCGAGTGCGGTTTATTATTGCCACTTTAACACAAACCAGAAATTTATGTCCCAACAAAACTATCAACGTATATTATTGAAGCTCAGCGGGGAAGCGCTCAACGGGGGAGACAAGGCACAGGTGATCGACTTTAGTATTCTGGACCGGTATGCGCTGGAGGTAAAAGAAGTGGTTGATGCGGGGGTTCAGGTAGCGATTGTGATAGGTGGTGGAAATATTTTCAGAGGGGCATCAGTTGAAAAATCAGGTATTGACCGCGTTCAGGGCGATCATATGGGGATGCTCGCAACGGTAATAAACGGCATGGCGATTCAGAGCGCGCTCGAAAAGCACCAGATCCGTACCCGCCTGATGTCGGCGATAAAAATGGAGCAGGTTTGTGAGCCTTTAATTCGCCGGCGGGCCATCCGGCATCTGGAAAAGGGGCGCGTGGTTATTTTCGGAGCCGGAACCGGTAACCCTTACTTCACCACCGATACGACGGCGGGCCTGCGTGCTATTGAAATTGAAGCGGACGTAGTGTTGAAAGGAACACGCGTGGATGGCGTATATGACAAAGATCCGGAGAAAAACGCTGACGCGAAGAAATATGAAACCCTCACTTTTGACGAAGCCATTTCGAAAAAACTGAAAATCATGGACCAAACAGCGTTCACGCTTTGTATGGAAAACAACCTTCCGATTGTTGTTTTCGATATGAACAAGCCTGGTAACCTCAGTAAACTCGTCAGCGGCGAAACGGTAGGAACGCGTATCGGTTAACGGATTAATTTTCGAATCATATTTATGTAGCATGGAAGAAATAGAATTCTATCTTGAAGACGCAAAAGAAACGATGGAAGGGGCTATCAAGCACCTGAATATCGAGTTGGCAAAAATACGCGCCGGAAAAGCCTCTCCTCAAATGCTGGATGGTATAAGACTCGAGTATTACGGTTCTTTATCTCCGCTAAACAACGTCGCCTCGATTACCACACCCGATCCGCGTACCATTGTAATCAAACCATTTGAACGGAAGATTATTTCGGATATAGAGCGGGCCATTATCAATAGCAACGTAGGGCTTTCACCGGCAAACGACGGTGAGGTGATCCGTCTGTCCATTCCGCCGCTCACGGAAGAGAGACGGAAGGAGCTGGCGAAAAAATCGAAGGCTGAAGTTGAGACGGCGAAAGTGAACATCCGGAACATCCGACAGGATGCGAACAACGCTATCAGGAAGCTGGCGAAAGAGGGGGCTTCAGAAGACCTCATCAAGCAAGGGGAGGAGCGCGTTCAGAAAATCACCGACGGCTTTATCGTCAAAGTAGACCAGATTTACCTGGCGAAGGAAAAAGACATTATGGAGGTCTAGCCCACGCCGGCAAAGTATCAGTAAAATGCCCCGGTTGCAATTTGTTTGCGACCGGGGCATTTTACTGGAGTAATGTATGGAAAGCAGGGGCTATGCACCGAGTAGTGAAGCACTTTCCTTGTCTACAAATAACCTGGCATCCGGGTGCTCTCTTAGTATGGTGGAAGGAAATTCCGGGGAAATATCAGCTTCCAGGGTATACTTAATGGCCTGCGCTTTTAGCGGACCGGGTACGATGCAGAATGCATGGGCCGGCTTGACCAGGGTCGGTATCGTAAGCGTAAGCGCGTGTGTTGGCACCGAGCCGAGTGTTGTGAAACAACCGTCATTTACCTGCTGAACACGGCTGGTTTCGTCCAGTTCCACCACTTTCACAGTAGCGGGGTCGTTGAAATCGGCTACGTGCGGATCGTTGAAGGCAATATGACAATTCTCTCCGATGCCCATACAGATGATATCCACCGGGTTTTCCTCAAGCAGAGCCGTATACCTGGCGATTTCGTCGGTGACGTTGGAAGCGTTCCCGTTGATCCGGTAGAAATTGCCTATGGCTACATGGTTAAAAAGGCGGTCGACCAGGAAAGTGGCAAAGTTTTGCGGCGCGTCGCTTTCAAGACCTATGTATTCGTCCATATGGAAAGCATTGATCCTCGACCAGTCGATCCCTGCTGCATTTTTGAGATGCTGCAAAAATTCGTTTTGAGAGGGTGCGGAAGCGAAGATCATATTAACCGTTTCTTTCCGGCTTTGAATTTCACGGATTCTTTCGGCTACTGCACTGGCGGCTTCAATTCCAAGTTGTTCACGATTTGGGGAGACGATTACGGCAAGGTTATCGACTGAAAGTGCTGACGTAGAGAGATTATCTAGATTCATAAATATCTGTTAAGAAGTATATACCAAATTTCCGCCGACGATCGTATTTTGTATGTTGATCTGTTGGTCAAAGACGACGATATCAGCATCTTTCCCTACCTGGATCGTACCTTTTTTATCCAGGACTCCCATAATACGGGCGGGAGTAGTGCTGGCCATCCTGACTGCTTCGCTCAGGTTTACGCCGCCGAGTGTGATGATATTCCGTACGAGGCGGTCAAAAGTTGCCACACTTCCGGCAAAAGAATTGCGGTCGGGCAGCTTCGCTACTCCGTCTTCCACGATGACCTTGAGGCCGTTTTTCAGAGATCCCAGCGTGCTTTCACCCTCAGGCATACCGGCGGCCCGCATGGCATCGGTAATGAGCGCTGTTTTGTCGGCCCCTTTGATTTTGTAGATCAATTGAAGCAGGGGGGCAGGTAAATGCACACCATCGCCGATAATTTCGACATCCATATCGAGCAGGAACGCGCTTTCGATGGTTCCGGCGTAGCGGAAGGCCTTTTCCCGGGTAACGCCTGACATGGCCGAATATAAATGTGTCGCCAGGGTATAGCCATTGTCCCACGCCTCCACTACATGCTCGTACTTGGCATCGGTATGCGCTACTGCGGCCAGAATTCCGCGCTCCCTCAACTTCCTGCCGAACTCGATCGCGCCTTCCAGTTCCGGTGCCGCGCTCCAGCGCACAATGTCGTCGGAATAGGCCAGGATTTCCTCGTATTCTGCCGGGTTGGGGTTTCTGATATAACGCGGGTCCTGCGCACCACGTTGGCTCAACGCGAAATAGGGGCCTTCAAGGTGGATGCCCAGGAAAGCGGCGCCTTTCTTGTTGACGTCCTTTGCCTTTTTGTAGACATCCAGCGTATTCAGCAGGTCTTCTTTCTCTGCCGTCAGCGTAGTAGGAACCATGGAAGTCGTCCCGTATTTCGCGTGTGTTTCAGCGACCTGCAGGAAGGCATCCACTGTGCCGTCCATGAAGTCGGCGCCCCCGCCGCCGTGGATATGAATATCAATAAAGCCGGGTGCGACGTACTTTCCTCCGGCGTCGATCACTTCTGCTCCCGGTACCTCGACCTTCCCGGCATGGATGCCGGCAATCTTGCCATTTTCCACAACAACGGTACTGTTTTTAATTTCCCGGTAGGGAGTCAGAACAGTACCGTTGGTAATAACTAACTTCATTTAATATCAGGTTTGAGCGGTGAGGTATGAGGTTTGAGGGGGCTTGCAGCTCACCTCTCAAACCTCATACCTCACGCCTATTTAAATCCCCATTTTCTTAATTTGTGGCCTTTTGCCGCGTAGAATACCAAGTAGAGATAACATGGGATCAGTACCCAGTAGGCCAGCCTTGTACCGTGGCTATCGGCGAAATGCCCGTAAACAAGCGGCATAATCGCGTTTCCGCAAAGGCCCATGATCATAATGGACGAACCGAGCTTGGTAAAACGGCCAAGTCCGTCGAGGGCCAATGGCCAGATACCCGCCCATACCAGTGAGTTGGCGAGGCCCAGCAGCACTACGAACCAGATCGATACGTCGGTGGTATGGTTCAGCAAGGTAATTTCACCTGTTGCATAAATGATGCCCAGGGTAAAAAATGTTCCCAGAACGGTACAAATGCGCAGCGCCGTCACCTGGGAGATCACTTTCGGGATTACCGTGATCCCGATAAGATAACCGATGATGGTACAGGCCAGCGTATAGGAAGGGAATGTTTTCGCTTCCAGCAGGTCGAGGCCCATCGAGTTGGCGTAGGGAATGATGGTATCGATGGCAATCACTTGCGTTCCCACGTGTAGGAATATTGCTACCGCGCCGAGAATAAGGTGAGGGAAATCGAAAATGCTGTTTTTGGACGAATTTGCGCTTGCCACCGCCTCGCTTTCGTGCTCGGTGTCGATTTCCGGAAGCGGCGATTTATAGACCAGGAAACCCAATACAAGCAGGAAGGTGCCCAGCGCCGAATACGGCGTGATAACCCGCCGGATAAGTTCGTCAAGGGCTGCCGCCTTCTCTGTATCTCCCATGTGCTGCAATTGCGCAAAAAGGTCGGTATCTGTCGGTTTCAGGATGACAGCGGCGAAAATGAGCGGCGAGAGAATACCGGCGGCCTTGTTGCAAATACCCATGATGCTGATGCGCTGCGCGGCCCGTTCTTTAGGGCCCAGGATCGTGATGTAGGGGTTCGCAGCAGTCTGGAGAATGGCCAGGCCGATACCGATCGTAAACAAGCCCAGGAGGAAAATCTCATAGGTGCGCGTCATAGCCGCAGGTACGAAAATAAACGCCCCGGCTGCCATCGCCCAGAAACCGAACATCATCCCCATCTTAAAACCGTATTTTTTAAGAATAAAGGAGGCCGGTACCGACATGAAAAAATACGCTACATAGAAGGCAAACGCTACCAGGTACGACTGAAAGCTGGTAAGTTCACAGGCAATCTTAAAATAAGGGATCAGGATGGCATTTACCCAGGAGATAAACCCGAAGATAAAGAACATGACCCCGATCAGGAAAATCGAGAGAATGGTTTGATTCTTGGTCAGGCTTTCGACTGAAACGAGTTCGTTTTTTTGTTTCATTTTTGCGAGTACAATCCGTTAGACAGTTGGTTCCCAACCTTTTTGGTATTCGCGCTTCCAAAGTTTCTGCGCTTCTTTATTGTTTTTAATTCTACCAGTAGCCGGGTCGATGTCCAACGTAGTACGCGTGCGGTAAGCAATATTGCCCAATTGACACAGCAGCGTGCTTTTGTGACCGCTGTCGATGTCGGAAGCTAGCGGAGTTCCCTTTTTGATAGCGTCAAAGAAGTTCTGGAAGTGGAAAGCATCCAGCGCCTGTGAAGGGTTCATCCGGTCGCGGGCGTTGATTTCAATATCGTTTTTCACTTCTTTCACCAGTTTGTTGTCCAGGCCGAAAATTTTGTAGGAGTTGCCGCCGTCAATTTGCAGGGAACCATTTTCGCCGTAGAATACCAGCCCGACGCTGCTGCCTTCGTTAGTGCGGCCATTACAGCTTCTGCCTTCCCAGGTCATGGCACATTTGTTGCCGAATTCCAGGTTAATCACTTGTGTGTCAGGTGTTTCCCAGTCATCCTGGTACCGGTAGCGGCCGCCGTCGGATGAAACCTTGGTAGGGTAGTCCACCTGGAGCCCCCAACGCATCAGGTCGAGCATGTGGGTTCCGTTGTTGAGTGATTCCGCAGTTCCCCAATGCCAGAACCAGTGCCAGTTGTAGTGGATCAGGTTGTCTTTGAATGCCTTTCTTGGTGCCGGGCCTTGCCAAAGATCAAAATTGAGCCATTGGGGTACCGGAGTTACCTTCCCTGTGCCGATCGAAGGGCGGTTGTTGGTGTACCAGCCCTTTGCAAAGTAAGCGCGGCCGATAGCCCCGTTCTGTACTTCTTTGATTCCTTTGGCAACATTCGGCCACGAACGGCGCTGGTTGCCCATTTGGATAACATTTTTGTACTTCTTGGCGGCAGCTACCAGCATTTCGCCCTCATTCGGGTTATGGCTGCATGGTTTTTCCAGGTACACGTGCTTGCCCGCTTTCGAGGCGAGCAATGCAGCCGGTGCGTGCCAGTGGTCAGGCGCTGCGACAACGAGCGCATCCATATCCTTGCTTTCAAGCGCCTTCCGGAAATCAGGCACATCGGCAGGCTTTTTACCCTGAATTTTGTTGATTACGTCAATTGCCTTTTCCGCGGCCCTGGTGTCAACGTCGCAGATGAAATTTACTTCACTGTTCGGTTGCAGTGCAAAATTCTGCGCGAGAGCAAGTCCGCGGCTGTTAACCCCCATAACACCGATTGAAATTTTCTCATTCGCGCCGATTACTCTTTTGTAGCTCTTTGCGCTGAAGCCCGGCAATACGCCGCCGAACGTCATAACTGCGGATCCGGCCAGGGCTTTTTTGAGAAAGTCTCTTCTTTCTGAGTGGTCTTTTCTATGAGTTTTCATAGGCACTTTCTGAGTGATCAGATTTTTGATTATTAATAACTATGGGAAATATCGGTCAGATACTTTGATTCACTTTAAGAAATGCATTCTTTTCTGGAATATACCCATGCTTTTCAAAATTATGGGTGAATTGAAGGGCTCACCTGAAGTTGCGCCGCTTAAAAGGAGATCAGGGGTCTTCCCGGCAGCGGAAATTTTCTTTTAATGAAACGGGAAATCCGGCGGCAACGTACAACGGCCCTGCCGGTTATGCCGGCGGCGTGTTTTCAAGGTACAATACCTCTAGCACGGTCTGACCGACGGCTTTCAGGGTCTTCGGATCGATGCTTTCCATGGTATCATGAACTGTGTGCCAATGTTCAAAAAAGCTCCCGGAGGCCGGATCGAGGTGAATGATGTCGATCATCGGGATTTTGGCAATTTTATTGACCGCCACATGGTCGTCCACACCGACACCAAAGCCGGTTACGTCAACGAAATAGGCACCATACCCGAGCGATTTGGCGGTATCCCAGACTTTGTTTACGACGTCGCCGGCGTACATCATCGAGAGTGATTCCTTGGGGAAGGTGGCGTTCTTGGCGCCTACCATATCCAGCAAAATGCCATAATAAGCTGAATATTGCGGCAGGTGCTTGTTTTGTGCCCAGTATTGCGAGCCCAGGCAGAATCCGCCCATGTATTCATCATCCGGGCCGGTACCGCCGCTATTTCCCCAATCTTCAGCATCGAAGAAAATAATGTCAACCCCGATGTTGAGATTATTTTTGTCCTGTCCGATGGTCCGGGCGATTTCCAGCAAAACCCCAACGCCGCTGGCGCCGTCATTAGCCGCGGGGACGGGTGAATTTTTTTGTGCCTTGTCCGCATCGGCGAAGGGCCGGGAGTCCCAGTGTGCTGCGAGGAGAATCCGACGTTTGGCGTCAGGATTATAGATCCCGATAATATTTCTGGCATTCAGCTTTTTACCGTCGAAAGTAGTGGGACGGAACTTTTGTTCAATCGCCTGCCAGCCGAATGAGCGAAGCTTTCGCACCAGGTAGTCGCCGCAGCTTTCGTGTGCTTTTGTGTTGGGCACGCGCGGGCCGAAATCCACCTGTTGTTTGACAAAATAATATGCAGAATCTTCGGTAAAAGCCGGCGTCCGGCTCTGTACTGCGTCTGCCGGCGCCCGGGTAGTTTCAGTTTCCTGCTGCCTGCTTTGGCAGCCTACGGCTATCAATCCTGCCGCCAATGCCCGCAAAAGAACCGCCGGCCTCCAGTTTAAAAGGAATATTTGTTTCATGAGGTATGAGCGGTGAGGCATGAGGTATGAGGGGTGGCATAAGACTTACACCTCACGCCTCATACCTCACACCTACTTGGGAATATTAAACGAAAGGCTATCACCCGGTTGTATTTTGTAGAGGTCGGCAAAACCTGCATTCACTTCTACCACGTATTGTGCCGGGCCGGTGGAAGGGAGGCTTTCATCCGACATCGGAACAGCATTTTTTTGGATGGAGACCACTTTCTTTTTGTCATCCACATAGATTATATCGAGTGAAATCCGGGTGTTTCTCATCCAGAAGCTCCGGGGGGCCATTTCGTCGAATATAAACAGCATGCCCTGGTGATGCGGAAGGCTGGTGCGGTCCATCAGCCCTTTGGCGTGCTCGTATTCACTGCGGGCTACTTCTACGTCTACCTTTTGAGCGGTTCCGTTGCTGTGAAACGTAATGCTCCCCTGGATCTCGGGTCTGCCGGTTTCAGCCGCAGGTTGATGCGTCGCCGGTTCAGTTGCGGGCTCCCTGCGGAGGAAAAAAAAAGCCGCTGCCGCAGCTATCAACAGGAGTAAAATTACCCAAATGCGTGTTTTCATGTGGATTGTGGTTTTCGGAAATCGGAAATCAGAAATCGGCCCGCTAATACCCAATTCTTAATATCCAAGCTCCCTTTTCTAATTTTCCCTTTTCTAAAATTTCCGATTTCCGATTTCCGATGTCCGATTTCTGATTTCCTCCCCACCACCTATTCTTCATAAGCCCAATCGATCCTGTGTTTCATGTCGCGGATCACCAGCCCCTGGTTTTTAAAATAGGCACGGATTTCATCTACTTTGTCGTAACGTTTTTCGGCCTTATACTCCTTATATAAATTGAGCATTCCGATAAGGACGCTGTCGCCAGTGGTTTTTTCTTCGGAAAGCCCGAGAATTTCGTGGAAGAAATAGACGAATTTGTTTTCCATCAGCTCGAAAGCCGTTCTGCCGATTGCCGAAAACTTAAGCTGGCCGGCATAGAGCATGTTGATGTACCGAAGCAGGTTAAACATCTGCGCAATGGCGACAGCTGTATTGATATCGTCGTTCATGGCGTCATAGAAGCGGCGCACTGAAGCCGTAATATCCTGACGGATTTCCTCGTTGATTTCAACGCCTTCTTCTTCGATATACTCGAGCATTTTAATACTGCGAACACCCGAAGCGAGCTTCCGATAGCCTTTTTGCGCTGCCCGCAACGCTTCGTTAGAGAAGTCGAGGGTAGAGCGGTAATGGCTTTGCAGCATGAAAAAGCGGACGGTCATCGGGCTGAAAGCCTGTTCGAGCAGCGGATGGTTCCCCGTAAATAATTCTCTTGGCAGGAAGGAATTGTTAAGAGACTTGGACATTTTCTGTCCGTTTACGGTCAGCATATTGGAATGCATCCAATAGCGTACCGGGTCTTTACCGGTGAGCCCTCTGCCTTGAGCGATTTCACATTCATGGTGCGGGAACTTCAGGTCCATACCCCCGCCGTGAATGTCGAAGGTTTGTCCGAGGTACTTGGAGCTCATACAGGTACATTCCAGGTGCCAGCCGGGGAAGCCCCGTCCCCACGGAGAATTCCACTGCATGATGTGTTCAGGCGCAGCCTTTTTCCACAACGCGAAATCAAGCGGGCTCCGTTTTTCTTCCTGGCCGTCAAGCTCGCGGGTTTCATTGCGAAGATCTTCAAGAATCCGCCCGGAAAGTTTTCCGTATTCATTGCCCAATTCGTTGTACCGCGCGATGTCGAAGTATACCGATCCGTTTGATTCGTAAGCGAGCCCTTTTTCGAGGAAAGTTTTGACCGCTTCAATCTGCTCTATAAGGTGGCCGGTAGCGGTGGGTTCGATGCTGGGCGGCAGGATGTTGAAAACAGACATCACCTCATGGAAATCGTTGGTGTAGCGCTGCACAATTTCCATAGGCTCAAGCTGCTCGAGCTTGGCCATCCTGCCGATTTTGTCTTCACCCTCGTCGCCGTCGCCCACCAGGTGGCCTACATCCGTAATGTTGCGCACGTAGCGTACCTTATACCCGATATGAGTCAGGTAGCGCAGTAAAGTATCAAAGTTCAGAAAGGTCCTGACATTGCCCAGATGTACGTTGTTATAAACCGTCGGGCCACACACATACATCCCCACATAGGGGGGATTAAAAGGTGTGAACAGTTCTTTTTTACGGGTCAGCGTGTTGAAAAGCACCAACGGTTCGAAATCCTGTACACTCATTGAAATAATATAATTTTACGATCTGCCTGGGAGGCGTGTTCGGGTAAATAGACAATTTGGGTGACCAGGCACCCCTTCGGTACAAAAATAGTAAAACGCCGCTTATTGCCTCACAAATTGTATGGTTTTGCGGGGCAGCCCGGCTAGTGAGCGGTCCATCCGGCGTCAATGGCCAGGGCGGTTCCGGTAATAAACGGAGCTGCGGCGCTGTTAGCCAGGAAAAGTGCTGTTTCCGCTACGGCTTCGGGCGTGATAAAAGCTTTGATGGCGTGTTCTTTCAGGAAAATTTTCTCCACCACCTCTTCCCGGCTCATGCCATGGACCTGCATTTGTTCCGGAATCTGTTTTTCTACCAGGGGGGTGAGCACGTAACCCGGGCAAATGGCGTTTGCGGTAATGCCAAAAGGCCCGCCTTCCATGGCCAGCGCCCGGGTGAGCCCGATAATGCCGTGTTTTGCTGCGACATAGGCGCTCTTGTAAGGAGAAGCAATGAGGCCGTGGGCCGAAGCGATATTGATGACGGCGCCGGAGCGTTTTTGCTGCATGCCGGGCCACACGGCCTTGGAAAGCCGAAATGCGGCATCGAGATGCACAGCCATGAGATCGCGCCATTTTTCATCCGGGAAATCTTCAATTTTGCTGACAAACTGAATCCCGGCGTTGTTGACAAGTACGTCAATATTACCGAAAGCGGCTATGCTTCCGGCCACCATCTGTTGAATCTGGCCGGGATCTTTGAGATCGGCATCAAAAAACAGGTGATCGACTTCAAATTTTGCCGCGGTTTCAGCTGCAATTCCGGGGCCGTTTTTCTCCAATCCGTTGAAAACGATATTATAGCCTTTTCCGGCGAATGCAGCAGCAATTGCCAACCCGATCCCGCTGGTACTTCCCGTAATGAGCGCTGTTTTTGACATATGGATTTACTTATATCTTCCGTATTGATAAAAGGTTTGGGCAGAAGTGTCGTTATTTTATTCAGGAACGGCAAAAGTGAGAAAAAAGTAAACAGGGAAGCTATGTACTTCGAAAAAAGACAGCAGGAGGCGGGAGCTGCAATGTCAGCGGAAGAAGTGCCTGAACTCCTGAGGTGACAAAAGGCATTTTTTCCCTATCGCAGAAAGCACTAATTTAGCCTCCTGAAATATTTATACTTTAGCTAACTCATACCAGTCTGCCATGCCTTGGATTAAGAAAGGCCTTATATACAAGCCGGAAGGAAATTTGGCGCATAGCCGCACACACGCTCAGGCCCCCTTTGTCTTTGACACCGGGAGCGCCATTCGCATCTATTTTTCGTCGCGTGACGAAAAAGTCCAAACCAGGCCTACTTTCATAGAAGTGGACCCCGACGATTTTTCCAAGGTGAAGTACATTCACCATGAGGCCGTGATGGATGTCGGGCTGCCCGGCGAAAATGATGAGACCGGGGTGATGCCGTCGTGGTTTGTAAAGCGGCCTGACGGTGAGATATGGCTTTATTATACCGGTTGGAACAAAGTCCCCCATACATACCGGCTCTCGATCGGGCTGGCGGTAAGCAAAGACGGCGGACTTACGTTCGAAAAGAAGTACCGGGGTCCTGTTCTGGACCGGAATATCTATGACCCGGTTTGGGCGGCCATGCCTTCGGTCATGGTGGAGGAAGACGGGACCTGGAGAATGTGGTACATATCCTGCCAGAAATGGGGGACCGTCCACGGTATCCCGGAACCTTATTATCGCTGTCATTCGGCGGTTTCCAGTGATGGTATCCGCTGGGAGGTCAGCGACGTTCCGGCGATTGATTTTGACGAATTTCTTGACGCGGTAGGGCGGCCGAGCGTGGTGAAAGAAGAGGGCATTTACAAAATGTACTATTCCTACCGCAATGCGCTCGATTACCGCACGAACCCGGCCTATAGCTACCGGCTGGGATATGCAGAATCTCCGGACGGAACCAACTGGACGCGTAAAGACGACCTGGTCGGAATTGCCCGCTCCGAAAACCCCGGTGATTTTGATTTCCAGATGATGAATTATGCGCACTACTTTAGCAGGGGCGATAAAAAATATCTATTTTACAACGGAAATGGTTTCGGAGCTTCCGGGTTTGGTTACGCGGTTTGGGAGGAGTGAGGGAGTCGGAAATCAGAAATCGGAAATCGGAAATCGGAAATTGGAAATCGGCTGGGCCGGATCGGTCGGGCCATTGAAGCAATAACCTAAGTTATCGAATGGAAAGTTTAAAACAGGAGTTTCACCGCAACGGGTATGTCATATTGCGGGGCTTTTTTGATAAGGAGGTCCTGAATAACATTTACAGGCAGGCAAGGGAAATATTTTCGGTTCAAATCAACCGGGTTCTGGGAATCCGGGTGGATATAGAGAACCGGGAGGCTTTTGACAAGGCCATGTATGCCTTATTTGAAAGGGATTTTGACGCGTTTGTCAATACCGGGAAGACCGTCCAGCATTTGATTTCCCTGCACCGCCTGGGAACGGATCCGAAAATAACGGCACAATTGCAGGAACTGGGGCTTACCAATCCAATCATCGGCGTTCGTCCGGCTATGCAGTTCAACAGCCGCTTTTTGTCTAAAAATGGCAGCAAGCACTGGAAACTCGATCCGCACCAGGACTGGCGGACAGGACAGGGGTCGCTGGACAGCGCAGTTATCTGGTTCCCGCTTGTCCCGGCGAATAAGGAACTGGGGAGTGTGCAGGTAATGCCCGGTAGTCATTTCAAAGGCCTGATGGAAGCAGATACTTCCGGTTATCAGGGCGGGATCCTTGCAGATCTGAATCACAGCGAATTCGTTCAGACTGAGTTGGAGGTGGGAGACATCGTGGTGTTTTCTACACTGCTCATCCACCAGTCGGGAAATAATACTACTGACCTGATCAGGTGGTCGGTTCAGTTCCGTTATAACAACCTTGACGACGCCTCTTTCATTGAGCGGGCCTATCCGATGGCGTATATCTACAAACCCGAAGAGGAACTGCTGACGCCAGGGTTCCCGTCTTTGGCTGATATTAAAGAAGTATTTGAAAACAATTAGCGATTGAGCGAACAATCGAACTGACATGCTGAAAGTTTCAGTCGCGATATTTACTTATAATCAAAAAGATTTCATCGGACAGGCCATAGAATCTGCTGTGAATCAGGTTACTGATTTCGACTACGAGATATTGGTAGGCGATGATTTCTCGACTGACGGAACGCGGGAGGTAATCCTGGAATATCAAAAACGTTACCCCGATAAGGTTGTCCCGGTGTTTCATCCCAGGAACCTCGGACAAAACGGTTTTTTTAATACCGTCGAAACGCTCAAGCTGGCAAAGGCCCGGTACGTAGCACCTATGGATGGCGACGATTACTGGACAGATTCCTCCAAGCTTCAGGTTATGGCGGATCACCTGGACCAGCATCCCGATCAGTCCGCCTGTTTCCATAACGCCCTGGTAACACATGACGACGGCACGCCATCGTATGAATTGAATACGGCTGACCAGGCTTTGGAAGTGACGATTAAGGACCTGGTGGGCGACAATGAGGTTTGGTTTATTGCAACTTCAGCCGTACTTTTCAAAGGCGACCTGATGTATTATCCCGAATGGTTTCGGAAGTCATCCAGCGGCGACATACCGCGTTATATCATCCTGGCGAAACAAGGCCCTATCGGCTATATCCCCAGGCTTATGTCCGTATACAGGAAAAACAGGGGCGGGGTGAGCAACAAAGACCATTATCGGGATGCCCGTTTCCTGCGCAACCGGATTATGATGTATGAAGGGATTAACCAGGAAACCAACTACGAATACGCCGACCTGGTCAAAAAAAATGTATCGCGGTATTACCGGATGCTCCTGGACGCCAGGCAATATAGCAAGAGTTATTTCAGTAAAGCTGCATTGGCACTCCGTTACCTGTGGATGCGGAAGCCCACTGCTGTCGAGTGCCGGATCATTGTGCGTGAATATATAATGCCCGCCTGGCTGATGAACATTTACAGTTTTTTTGCTCTCCTGCCGCACAGGTTGAAGCAAAGTTAGGGAGGAGAGGTCGGAAGTCGGAAATCAGAAATCGGCCCTGTAGAACCCGACTTCCGATTTCCGATTCCCGACTTCTGATTTCCGATTTCCAAAATGAGTATCTGGGAGGTATTTAAACGGCTTCGACCATTTGTCAGACCCTACAGGAAGCTGATCCTTTTTGCGTTGGTGCTGACGCTTGTGGGGGCATTGACCGCCCAGGTGAATCCCATTGTGCTCAGGTACACGGTCGACACAATTGAGGAAATGCAGAAAAACGGATGGGGCGTAGCACGCGGAGCGGGACTCTTGGCGCTCATCAGCGGTATCCTTTTCCTGAAAGAAATACTCAATTCATTGATCGTTTTCGGCCAGCGGTTCTACGGTGAAAAAATCAGGATCAGCATTTCCGGAGACCTTGCCGATACCGCCGTCGGCCGCATCCTTACCTACGACCTGGGCTTTTTTAGCAGCCAGACCAACGAAAAGGGGAAGCTTCAGAGCCGTATTGATCGCGGCGTAGAATACCTGACCAGGCTGGTGCAGAGTTTTTTTATTGACCTGCTTCCGCTGTTTGCCAACTCGGTGGTAGCGCTTGTGGTCATGTTTTCCGCGAATTTTTATGTGGGACTGGTGGCGTTGAGTATACTGCCGCTCTACTTCTGGGTGAGTTACAAACAGGCCGAAAAGCTGAGCGGCGTGCGGCGCACGCTGAAAGGGCAAAGAGAAGACAAGAGCAACGGGCTTATTAACCTTATTGAATCCATACAGGTAATCAAGTCGTTTGTACGGGAACCGTATGAAGCGACTAAGCAGTTCAGAGTGCAGCAGCTGCTGATGGGATCGCTCCTGAAAACAAGGCAAACCAACTTCTTCTTTGACGGTCTTAAAAGCTTTTTGGAGCAAATCGGCGTCGTTCTGATCATTATCCTTACGGCCTACCTGGTGCTGGACCAGCAGATGTCGATTGGAGCCATTATGTTTCATATTCTGCTGTTCAACAATGTGTCGGCGCCCATCCGCCAGTTGCACCGGATTTATGACGAGATGAACGATGCGCTGACTTATTCTGAAAGCTTTTTCGATGTGCTTGACCGAAAAGAGGCTGTTGAGCATAGCGGCAGCTACCAGGTTGCAGAGCTTGCGGGCGCCTACGAGCTGAACGACGTTTCCTTCACTTATCCGAATGGAAATAAGGCCTTGTTTAACGTTTTCATGACCATTCCGAAAAACCAGACCACGGCCCTGGTCGGGCTTTCCGGCGCCGGAAAAAGTACATTGATTAACCTGCTGAGCCGGTTTTATCTCCCCGACTCCGGTGAATTGCTGCTGGACGGCCAGCCGATTGCCGCGTTTGACCTGCCCAACCTGAGGCGGAATCTCGGCATGGTTTTCCAGAAAAACCATATTTTCAAAGGATCCATAGAAGAGAACATCAGGTATGGCAAGATGGAGGCTACGCAGGAGGAAATTCAGGAAGCTGCGAAAAAAGCTTACCTCCATGAACAGGTAATGGCGCTGCCGAAACAGTATGCTTCCGATGCGCAGATGTTATCCGGCGGACAACAGCAGCGCATTGCGATTGCGCGGCTTTTTCTTAAAAACCCGCCCATTATCTTCCTGGATGAGCCAACCGCAAGCCTGGATGCCATTGCCACCGAACAAATCAAAAATAGCCTGGATGCCATTAAGGAAGGCCGTACGGTAGTCATTATTTCGCATAGCCTGTCTCAGATTATCGACGCTGACCAGATTTATGTGATGGAGAAAGGACGCGTTGTCGAGAATGGTACACACCAGGCTTTGTATGAACAGAACGGCGTATACAGGAAGATCTTTGAAGCGTCAGCCAGGAGCCTCAACCTGGACAAAATGTTGGAATCAATGCGAAAGTAAACAACATGCAAATCAAGTCTCTTCACCACATTGCCATCATTTGCTCCGACTACCCGAAGTCTAAAGCCTTTTACACGGAAATTCTCGGGTTTAACGTCGTCCGGGAAATTTACCGGGAAGAAAGGGCCTCTTATAAATGTGATCTTTCATTAAACGGCCGGTACCTTATCGAGCTTTTCTCTTTTCCTGATCCGCCCGAAAGACCGTCTTATCCGGAAGCAAGAGGGCTTCGCCACCTGGCATTCGAAGTGGAAAATGTTGACGAAGCCGCCGCTTTCCTGAAGAAGCACGGAGTAGTTTGTGAGCCCGTCCGGCTGGATGCTACGACAGAAAAGAGGTTTACCTTTTTCGCGGACCCTGACGGCCTGCCGCTCGAATTTTACGAAGGCTGAGCGCGGACCTATTTTTCCAGGTAGCTGTTGACTGTTTGCAGGAATTCACGCTCCTCGTGCACCACCGTTTCGATCGGTATGTAGAAGCAGCGATGTGACAGAGACGCTTCGCGGGCCAAAGGAAGTAATTTGACAAAGTCTTTTTCCGTTGTCAGAAGCGCTGTTTTTTCATCGCCTGCAAGTTCTTTAACGGGAAGTTCGGAAGTCGTGTAATGGTGGTGATCCGGGTAGGGAAAGAACTTCTTCAGGGAATAAGCCCGCTGAAGGTATTCCTGGAACGGCTGGTTTCGTGCCAGGCCTGCCATTCCGATAAACGAATTAAATACAGCAACGGTATGCTCGCCATCAAAAGCAACGGGAGCACCGTAACGGACGGAAGAAAACACAACAGGAACCTTCTTTCCGGCATTGGACTGTACGGCGGCCGAAATCTGTTCCCGCTCGGCCGGATCCAGGGAAAGCGGGCATTTGGTCACTACGACAAGATCGGCGCGACGGGCTCCCCTCCCGGGTTCTCTGAGGTTGCCGGCAGGGAAAGTGACGTCGTTAAAAAAGGGGCGGTTGTAGTCGGTCAGCAGGATATTCATATCGCGGCTTATTGACCGGTGCTGGTAGGCATCATCCAATAGTATAAGGTCGGTTTCACTAAAATCCGTCCTGACTTTTTCGGCTGCCACCGCGCGCTTCTCTGCCACGATTACCCGGACACTGGGTTGGAATTTTCGAAAAAACTGGAGGGGCTCGTCACCTATCTCGTCGGCGGTGCTACCCGTGTCCGCTACCACCAGGCCTTTGGATTTACGACCGTATCCGCGGCTGATCACCACGATTTTGTGCCGGTCCTGAAGCAGCCGTATCAACAATTCAATCATGGGAGTTTTTCCTGTACCGCCTACGCTGAGGTTGCCGACTGCCAATGTTTTTACCGGGCTGGGGTGCGTTTTGAAAAGACCTCGTTCGTATAGCGCATTCCTGAGATCCATCACCCCTCCGTACAAGCGGCTGAGGGGCATCAGAAGTGTTTTTATAACAGGGTTATTACGTATTGAATCGCTCAAGGTCGCTTTATTTTCATAATTTTCCGTTCAAATTAAGCAGAATAAGCGTCTCAAGCGATGTCCCTACTACTTTCTTTTACCCCGCATATACTCCGTTTCAAATTTGAAGCGGGTACTTCCCGCGGTGTCTTAACGGAAAAGACGACCTATATCCTGACAGTCAGGGACGAGGAATACCCAACGGTATACGGCGTGGGCGAGGCCGGGCCGCTCAAAGGGCTCAGCATCGACGATGTGCCTGACTTTGAAGACGTTTTGACCCGCATTACAGCCGCTTTCAACGATCTCAGGCTGGGGATATCCGGTTGGGAGATTTCGAAAATACTGGAACGCCTGGTACCGGACCGGTATCCCTCAATCCGGTTCGGGTTAGAAGCCGCACTCCTGGATTTCGGAAATGGCGGGCGGCGTATCTATTTTGAGAATGGATTTTCGGCCGGAGATTGCCCGATAGCAATCAATGGTTTGATATGGATGGGGGACGAGCGTTTCATGGCTGACCAGATAGAAACCAAACTCGCGGCCGGTTACCGCACCATTAAAATGAAGGTGGGGGCTATTGATTTCGACCGCGAGTGCCGGTTGCTGGCCGCCATCAGGAAGCGATTTTCGGCGGACGAAGTGACGCTCCGTGTTGATGCAAACGGCGCATTTGCCCCGGACGAAGCGCTGCACAAGCTTGGCAAATTACACCGGTACGAGCTGCATTCCATAGAACAGCCGATCCGCCAGGGGCAACATGAAGCCATGGCCGCACTGGTACGCGAGTCACCTGTGGCCATCGCATTGGATGAAGAGTTGATCGGGGTACAGGGGCGGGAGGAGAAAAAACGGCTTCTTGAAGAAATACGGCCGCCTTTCCTCATTTTTAAGCCTTCCTTGCTGGGTGGTTTTTCTGCCTCGAAAGAATGGATATCGCTTGCCGGAGAGCTCGGGATTGCCTGGTGGATCACCTCGGCGCTCGAGTCGAATATAGGGCTGAATGCCATCGCCCAGTTTACCGCTTCTTTTGACAACCCGCTCCCGCAAGGCCTCGGCACCGGGCAGTTGTACCACAACAATTTTGAATCTTCGCTCTACATAGAAAAAGGTACGCTGCGGCATCGCCGCCCCGGGGGCACTTTGCCGCAGCATACCGGAACCGGCACTACAGCCAGTTGATTCCCTTTTTTAAGAGGGAAAGCGTTTCTGCCTCCGGGGTACCCGGCTCCGGCCGGTTGTCATAGGCCCAGTTGGCCTGTGGTGGAAGGCTCATCAGTATGGACTCGGTTCTGCCGCCCGTTTCCAGGCCGAACTTGGTGCCGCGGTCCCATACGAGGTTAAACTCCACGTAACGTCCTCTTCTCAGGTATTGCCAGTTTTTCTCCTCCGGGGTATGGGGCTCGTTTTTATGTGCCGCCATGAAATGTGTATAAAGCGGGGCAAAAGCTTGTCCGGTTGCCAGCACGAAGTTGAACAACGCCGACTTGGACAACCCGTGGTCAGGCGCGTCAGGTTTCAGGTAATCGAAGAAGATACCGCCGATCCCGCGCGTCTCATCCCGGTGCTGCACAAAAAAATAATCGTCTGCCCAATTTTTGAATTTTTCATAGAACGCGGGATGGTGGGCATCACAAACCTGTTTCAGCTGCCGATGGAAATAGGTAGCGTCTTCCCGTACTACATAATGAGGCGTGAGGTCAATTCCTCCTCCGAACCAGCAGGTCCCGTTATCCAGCTCAAAATACCGGACGTTCATGTGGATGATGGGCACTTTCGGGTTTTTCGGGTGCATCACGATGGATACCCCGGTAGCAAAAAAAAGAGGGGCTTCGTGCTCAGGGAGGTTCATTTGCGCACGCAGCCGCGGGTGTACCGGGCCCTCCACTGCAGAAAAGTTGACGCCTCCTTTTTCTATCACCGATCCGTCCTGGATCAGCCTGGTCCGGCCTCCGCCCCCCGAATGGTGTTCCCACAGGTCCTCGCGAAATTTCCCGCTGCCGTCCTCAGTCTCCAGCGCCTGGCAAATAGTATCCTGCAGGTTTTTGAATTCGGCGGCAATCTGGTCTCGTAACATAATGAATGGGTTATGTAGGGGTGAGGTATGAGGTGTGAGGCATAAGGGGTACCTCACACCTCATACCTCACCCCTCAAAGTTAGTCATCAGACCCGGGAATTAGCGTTTCAGGGCTTAAATTGATTTCACCGGGAACAATGATTTCCGTTACGGGCATCCCGGGACGTAAAAAAATCCTATTTTTGCGCCCGATAGGAGGAAACCACAAAAAGAACCTATTCTACTTTGTAATGAGCGAGTACAACCACCATCAGATTGAACGTAAATGGCAGGCATTTTGGGAGGAACAGAAAACCTTCCAGGTAGCCAATGCCTCCGATAAGCCCAAGTTTTACGTGTTGGACATGTTTCCCTACCCCTCAGGGGCCGGCTTGCATGTCGGGCATCCGCTGGGATATATCGCATCTGATATTTATGCGCGTTATAAAAGGCTGAAAGGTTTCAACGTGCTGCATCCCATGGGTTTCGACAGCTTTGGGCTGCCGGCAGAACAGTATGCGATTCAAACCGGGCAACATCCGGCCGTTACGACCGAAGAAAATATCTCCCGCTACATAGCGCAGTTGAAAAACCTGGGCTTCAGCTACGACTGGAGCCGCGAAGTTCGTACTTCCGATCCTGCCTATTACCGGTGGACACAATGGATTTTCAGCGAGTTGTTCAACAGCTGGTACAATGTGGAGACCGATCGTGCGGAACGGATTGAGACTTTGGTGAAACGGTTTGAAAGTGAGGGTAACCAGGTAGTGAAGGCGGTTGCCGACGAAGATGTCCCTTTGTTTTCCGCGTCGGAATGGGCAGGTTTTACGGCAGAGGAAAAATATAAAATTACACTGAAATACAGGCTGGCTTACCTGGCGGAAGCAACCGTGAACTGGTGCGCTGCGTTGGGGTCTGTTTTGTCGAATGACGAAGTGAAAGACGGCGTATCGGAGCGCGGCGGGTTCCCGGTAGAGCAGAAGCTCATGCGGCAGTGGATGATGCGGATTACCGCCTACGCGCAACGGTTACTGGATGGGTTGGGCACAATTGACTGGACTGACTCACTCAAGGAACAGCAGCGAAACTGGATCGGTCGTTCAGTAGGCGCAATGGTATCTTTCGACCTGGACGGGCATTCGGAAAAGATTACCGTGTTCACCACCCGTGTCGATACGATCTACGGTGTCACCTTCATGGTGATTGCACCCGAGCACGAGCTGGTGGACAAGATTACGACCGATGCACAGAAAAGTGTTATTGCTGCGTATAAGGAAGAAGTGAAGAAACGTTCGGAACTGGACCGCGTGTCGGATGTGAAGACGGTATCCGGAGCATTTACCGGAGCTTATACGATCAATCCTTTTAACGGTGAGAAGATACCGGTTTTCATAGCAGATTATGTCCTTGCGGGATACGGAACCGGGGCTGTTATGGCCGTTCCTTCCGGTGATCAGCGCGACTGGAATTTTGCGAAACATTTTGATTTGCCGATTATCCCGATCCTGGACGCGCAAAAAGATATTGAGAAGCAGGCAGATGCTACGAAAGAGGGGCGGTATATCAATTCGGGTATTATCGACGGCCTCACGTACCAGGAAGCGACAGACAAGCTTATCGCCTGGCTTGAAAACAAGGGAAAAGGGAAGGGGAAAATTAACTACCGGCTGCGCGATGCAGTTTTTGGACGCCAGCGGTACTGGGGCGAACCGGTGCCGGTTTATTTTAAAAATGACGCCGACGGTGCGCCGCTCCCGTACCTGATCCCGGACGATGAGCTTCCGCTGGAGCTTCCGGCGATTGACCAGTACAAACCTACCGAAACCGGTGAACCACCCCTGGGCCGCGCTGCGGGTTGGAAATATAAGGGTGAATACGATTACGAATTAAGTACCATGCCGGGCTGGGCCGGTTCCAGCTGGTATTGGTACCGCTATATGGACCCGGCCAACAACAGCGCTTTTGCATCGGAAGATGCGGTAGCCTATTGGAAAGACGTAGATCTGTATGTGGGCGGAACCGAACATGCTACCGGGCATTTGCTATACAGCCGTTTCTGGAACAAGTTCATGAAAGACAGGGGATTTGTACAGGAAGAAGAGCCATTCAAAAAGCTGATCAACCAGGGGATGATCCAGGGCAGGAGCAGTTTTGTGTACAGGATCAAAGGCGGCGATGCTGCAAAGCCGGTATTTGTAAGCGCAGGTCTGAAAGACCAGTATGAGACTACCGCCCTGCACGTCGACGTAAATATCGTTACCAACGATGTACTGGATGTGCAAAAGTTCATTGAAACCCGGAAAGACCTGACCAATGACAATGCCGAGTTCTTGCTGGAAGACGGCCAGTACAAATGCGGGGTTGAAATTGAAAAAATGTCGAAGTCGAAGTTCAATGTCGTTAACCCGGATGACATTGTAGCCAGGTACGGGGCTGATACCCTTCGGCTTTACGAAATGTTCCTGGGGCCGCTGGAACAGGCGAAACCGTGGAATACCAACGGAATTGACGGGACCTACCGTTTCATCCGGAAGTTGTGGCGCCTTTTCTATTCCGACAACGGGCAATGGCTGGTTACCGATACACCGCCTTCAGAGGCAGAACTGAAAGTTTTGCACCGCGTAATCAAAAAGGTGGAGGAGGATATCGAGCAATTCTCTTTCAACACGACGGTGAGCGCTTTCATGGTGCTGGTAAATGAACTTGGCAGCATGAAAACCAGGAGCAAGGCAGTATTGCAGGATTTGCTGGTCATATTGGCGCCTTTCGCCCCGCACATTACCGAGGAGCTTTGGCAGGCCGTCGGCAATCAGGCGGGAACGATTTCAACAGCCGCCTTCCCCAAATGGGAGGAAAGGTACCTCGTCGACGACGTTTTTGAATACCCCGTACAAATAAACGGTAAGGTGCGGGCCACCATTTCTTTCCCGCTCGACACACCCGGTTCGGAAATAGAGGAAGCAGTGCTTTCCAACGAAGCGGTTATCAAATGGCTGGAAGGAAAACCCCTGAAAAAGTTTATCATAGTTCCGAAGCGGATTATAAATGTAGTGGTTTAGATGTGAGGGGTGAGGTTTGAGATATGAGCGCGCTTCCCTCAAACCTCAAACTCACTCCTCAAACCTCACCCCTTAAACCTCACTCCTTAAACATAAAATACACCGCTGCCACCAGTAGCACGAAAGCCAGTAGGTGGTTAAGCCGGAACGATTCGGTTTTGAAGGCGAACACGGCGAAAAGCGTGAACACGACCAGGGTGATGACCTCCTGGATGACTTTAAGCTGCCAGATTGAAAACGGACCGCCGTTTCCGTTGAAGCCGATTTTGTTGGCCGGTACCTGAACGGCATATTCGAAAAGCGCGATCATCCAGCTGAACAGAATAACTTTCACGAGGCTCAGGTTCGAGAACCAGGAATATTCTTTCAATTTTAAATGGCCATACCAGGCGATGGTCATGAAAATATTGGACAGAACCAGGAGAGCTATGGTATAAAATGCCTTCATTTTTTTAAGTTTTTGACAAGGTTTTATGGGAGCGGCCGCTTGAGAACCGCGTTCGTATGAAACGGGGCGAATCTAGTTATTTTTAACGGCATCCGTCAACAGGCGATCCGGTAAAAAAGGCGTTTCTGAGCCGGCGCTGCTTTTGATTGAATCTTCGCAATTATTTTCCCGAGAATATATAAATTGTAGCGGGTTACACACGAACGGATACACCTGCAGGCCCGGAAACAAAACATGTTACATCAGCAGCTCCCATTTTACCTGGCGATCATCATACTGATCATCTTATTGATACTTTTAGCGAATAAGCTTCGCGTAGCCTACCCGATTTTGCTGGTCCTGGGCGGCCTGGGTATTTCGCTTGTGCCCGGCGTTCCGGTTGTTAAAATTGACCCGGATCTCATATTTATCCTGTTTCTGCCGCCGTTGCTGTACGAAGCGGCCTGGTCCATTTCTTTTAAAGACCTTTGGAAATGGCGGCGGATCATATCAAGCTTTGCCTTCGTGGTGGTCTTTCTGTCCGCTACGGCGGTCGCGATAGTGTCGAACCATTTTATTCCGGGATTTTCACTGGCGCTTGGCTTCCTTTTGGGCGGGATTGTTTCGCCGCCGGATGCCGTAAGCGCGGGCGCTATTATGAAATTTGTGAAGGTGCCGGCCCGTTTCAAATCAATTGTGGAAGGGGAAAGCCTGTTCAATGATGCTTCTTCACTCATTATCTTCAGATTTGCCCTCGTAGCAGTCGGGACCGGGCAGTTTGTGGCGGGTCAGGCGGTCGCGACTTTCTTCTGGATGGTGCTGGGAGGCATCGCTATCGGGCTGCTGCTGGCTTATATCTTTTACGAAGTGCACCGGTTGCTTCCGACCAACGCAGAGATGGATATTGTTCTTACGTTTGTGGCCCCTTACGTAATGTACCTGGCTGCTGAAGCGGTGGACAGTTCCGGCGTGATGTCGGTAGTGACCGGGGGGCTTTTCCTGGCGAACCGGAGTCATATGTTCCTGACGAGCGCGGGAAGGATCAAATCGCACACGGTCTGGCAAAGCATAAGTTTTATGTTGAACGGGCTCGTTTTTATACTCATCGGCCTGGATTTGCCGGAGATTGCCGGGGGACTGGAGGGAGTGAGCATGCGTTCGGCTATCGGGTACGGTGTGCTCATTACGGGTGTGCTGGTACTGGTACGTATTGTTTCTGCTTATGGAGCCATGTTTTTTACCTTGCTACTCCGCGATTATATCTCAGTGGCAGACAGGAGGAACCCCGGCTACAAAACCCCCTTTTTATTGGGGTGGGCGGGAATGCGCGGCGTTGTTTCCCTGGCAGCAGCCTTGTCTATCCCGGTTCATCTGGCTGACGGCACGCTGTTCCCGCAGCGCAACCTTATCCTCTTTATCACTTTCGTCGTTATTTTGCTTACACTCGTAGTGCAGGGATTGACCCTGCCTTACCTGATCCGGAAAATTCCAATCCTGAGAGAAGGCGAGAGTTTACCCGATGATACGCAGTATTATGCTTTGTACAGTCGTTTGAGGGCTTCCAGTTGCACTTATATCGGTCACCATTATTCCGGTCGCCTTCAAAGTCATGCGGCATTTCAAAGCCTTCTTTCCAAATACGAGGATGCGGATCAGCCCGATGCGGGTATGGACGAGGCAGCCAAGGCTATTATGCTGGAAGTGATCGAGCGGCAGCGTGAGTGGCTCAGGGAATGGAACAAAGAGGAAGGGCTTGACGAAACCTACGTCAAGAAGCACTTTTACCGATTGGACCTGGAAGAGGAAAGCCTTGGCTTGAAGTGATTGAGCCGGGCGATCAACCGCGGTATCAAAAGTTTTGCGCGAACCTGGATTCAAGCGAAAGCCGGATCACTTCCCCGAGCCAATAGGTATAGCGTTCAGGGTTTTCTTCGATATTTTTCAGCAGGACGTCCGGTGCAACCCATTGAAAGGCCGCTACCTCGTCAGAATCGGGGTGTACGCTACCCTCATAACTTCCGCAGAAAACATGGTCGATTTCATTTTCAACCAATTGATTGTCCAGGTGGGCTTTATAACCGAACTTGCCCACATATTCCAACTCACAGGAAAAGCCCATTTCCTCCTGAAGGCGTGCGGCGGCAGATGTGGCAATGGATTCTCCGGGCTGGGGATGGCTGCAGCAGGTGTTGGACCAAAGGCCGGCTGAATGGTACTTACCGGAAGCCCGTTGCTGGAGCAGAATCTCCCCGTTGGAATTAAACACGACAATTGAAAATGCCCTGTGCTGCATCCCTTTCCGGTGAGCTTCCAGCTTGGGTGCGTAGCCAATGACGTTGTCGTCAGCGTCAACCAGGATAACTTTATTACGTATTTCTTGCACACTCATACAACCTGATAACGGCAGGCAGTAAACAAAAGTGCCAAATCCTATTTTTTTATCACTTTGAAGGCCTCCTTATTTCCTTTGTAGGTGACCTCTATCAGGTATATACCGGCAGGTACGGCAGTCAGGTTAATGAGTCGCTTCCGGCGGAAGCCGTTGCCGGTGAAGTTGCCCGATTCGATTTTCCGGCCCTGCATGTCGGCAACCGAGTAAGAAAGGGGGCCGTTGACCTGGTGGTTCAGGAAGAAAATGCCGTCAGCGGACGGGTTGGGGAAGACGGAGAACAGCGCTTCGTCTGATAGCACGATGGAGCGGACCTCGGAAAATTCGAAGGAACCGTCAAGGTTCACCATTTTCAACCTGTAATAAACTGCGCCCCGGTTGTCGGCGAGGTTGTCCTGGTAACGGTAGTTCCCGGCGGGTAACTGATGCGGTGACAAAGTAGCCAGCGTCTCAAACAGCCCGTTTTTCAGCGCTTCGTTTCCTACGGCCCTCTGGATTTCGAAATGGCTGAAGTTCACCGCATCAGCTGCCGTCCATGTCAGTAAAGCCTGGTATTTTTCGCTGAGAACGGCCGTGAATGCCGAAAGCCGGACAGGCAATGCGTTTTCGTCAAAAAGTGCAGCCGGAGATAGCCAGAATTCGGAAAAACTTCCTGTTAAAAACTCAAAATAGTAACCCTTGTCATAGGGAACCCTGGCAATATCCTGTGGCTTGATAAATTGCCATACTCCGCCGCTGTTATCGGCAAGATCGCCGTTTTCGCGGCTTAGCATGCCCGATGAAAATTTGGTAATACCCAGGTCGGTTACACCGTTCGCATTCAGGCAGCCTGTGCAACCGGCAGCAGCTAACATGGTTTCCATTTCCGTATCGGTGAAAAACAACCGGACACGGGCTTTCGGATTGTAAGTGGTCTGGGTGGGTTGGATAACAAAGTTCCGGTCGTGATAATAGGTGTTCTCTGCGTTTCGTACCCCGGCGGTATTCACATAGACCCTCGCTTTAACGGTACCCGGAGCGAGGCTGCCGTTGGGGTTGAAGGATGCCAGCAGCGCCCCGTTGTCACTGAAATGTGTCCACGCATCTGCACCTGAAGCAATGGTCTGTGTAATTTCCTGCGAATTACCGGTCCCGTGAATCGGCCGGGTATTATCGTAGATGTGAATGTCGTCAATTGCGATCCCTTCTTTGTTTTCGAAGGGGTCGGCGCTCATTACGAAACGCAGCCGGATGCTTTGCTGTCCTGCCGGTGGCACCGGTAACGGAATGGTCGCCGCATGCCAGCGTGTGTATTTTTCCTGCGACCACATGTCCTGACCCGGATAGGCCCTGTTGTACCAGTTGGTACCCTCATTTTTACTGCCAAGCCGCAGCCAGCTGATCCCATCAAAGGAATATTCTACCCATGCACCGTCACAGCGGGTTACATCCAGGCAGTCCTCCAGGTCGAGCGCCAGCATCATACTGAGCGTGGGCTGGGCGAGTCCCCCGATTTGAAAGCATGGCGAATAAAGGTAAGAATGCTCATTCTCGTTGTAGTTTCCGCTCAGGCTCGTTTTCCAGGCTTTGTCGCCACTGGCAGCGGTGTGAATCCGGGTAGAAGAAGGTGTTCCGTATTCCCAGGAAGACAGGTTGCCGTCAGTAAACCAGAAACCGTTGCCTGCTTCGAAATTTTGCAGGTAGGGAAATGCCGTGATCAGCGGCGAATTGGTAAGCGTGCGTGTAATTTCATTGTTGAAATCGACGTTGTCGCCGCTTTTTGTAACCCGGCATTTTAGCGTATAAGTCTTAAAAACAGCCAGGTTCGCCAACGTGGAGAAAGTGAAATCCTGCTCGATTCCGCCGCCTATCGCTGCAATGGTTTCGGTTATAACCGGCCCGTTATCAATCTGATACGAGACCTGGATATTGGTGACCGGGTAACTCATGGAGTTGTATATGCGAATCGTGACGGGCTCCTGTGCTCCCAGCGCGCAATTCGAGACCCGCGGCGATACTATATTTTTCAGCGCAATATCATTTTCAGCGATTGACAGCCTTATATCGTCAAAGGTATAGCCGTTCAGATCCTCGCGGCTCGCGGCCTGGTAGGAACCGGTCTGGCCCCACCTGATTTGCGTGCTGGACGAGAAGTCCTGCCCGTTTGCTTTTAATAAATCATTTAATTCCAGGCTGTTGCTGCGCTTGTATTCTCCAGGCTCGCCCTGGTTGGCCATCAGGTCAAATATTTCGATCCAGGGGGCGGTGTCGGTTCCCCTGACCCACACCTTATTACCGGTGCCGGTTGTCTGGTGGTGTTGAAGGTACCAGAAGTCCAGGCGTATTTCGTGGTTGTTTGCCTGGTAATCAATGAGGTTATAGGTGCCGGTAAGGTAGTTGGTCGTTTCTTCATGGGGGAATGATTCCGCATCTAGCGTTAGTGCGCGGTTATCGGATCTTGCGATGCCGGTATTGACAAAAGTCCTGATACGTCCGCCCGGCCGCGTGCTCAGGAAGTCATAGCGGTCTATACCCGGGAGGCCTGTTTGCCGGTACTGAAAGGACTGTATGGGTGTGGCGGCGAAGTTTTCGAGGTATTCGGCAGCCGAAGGAGAAACTGCCAGCTGTACCTTGGGATTGGTAAATTGAGAAACCGAAGTGATAATCCGGTTATTGGAGGATATTTGATCGCCGGCCGCAGTAAGGGTGACTTCGAATTGATAGGTGCCCGGTGCCGACAGGTTGGCCGGGACTGCAAAAGCTATTGTCGTTTCTGAGCCCACCCCAAGCGCCGGAACCGTAATATTTTCGGTGACCCAGCTTCCCTGGTTGATCCTGTAGGCGATGGTAGCGGGAGTGGCTGCGATAGCGGTGTTGTCCAGGTTTTTTACGCCGATGCTTACCGGGGTCGCGGCGGTGAGCGCGGTGCCGGTAAACAGTCGGCCGGAACCGGCGGGCGAAACGAGATGGGTCAGGGCAAGGTCGCCGTCTGAAAGAGCGCTGCCGCATTGACCTGTGGCGGGCTGCCGGGAAACGGCTATGGACCTGAGACCGGGTAACAGACTGGCAAGGGGGCGCACGGCTACCCAGTAAACGGAGTCTTTGGACAAACCGGTAAAGCTGTAATCAAGCCGGGACGAAGGAACTGTAGCAACTACTTTCATTTCATCGCCTTGTAAACGCATGAGCTCGTAGCCCGTGGCATTGGGGATCGTTGGCCAACTGATGGTGATCATGCCTTCGCATTGGGCTGTTTCGGGAGCGAGTGAAACGACGGGCATCTGCATAATGGTGAAGTCAGGGCTGGTGCTCATCTGGTTGTCTGACAGGCGGATGATGCGTATGCGGGTCACAGCCAAAGGGAAATTGGCGGGAATAGTCCAGAAATACTGGCGGCTGCCGGAGGGTAGGGAAGCGGCAAACCTGACCCATGCCGAGCCGTCAAAATATTCGAGGTGGAAGCCTGTTGCCGGTCCGTAGGACTCCCAGCTTACCAACATCTTATCGCCCGGTCTGTATTTTTGGCCACCCGCCGGCGCGGTCAGCGTCGTCCCGGCCGGGATCAGGTCGTAGACGACAAAATACCCCTGGGTTCCTGTGGGGATATTGAATCCTTTGACCGTGAATTGAGCGGTTCCGGCCGGTGGGTTGTCGATTACAACCTGCTCGATGTTGTTGAGCCGGTCGGTATTTCGGGTAGCTGCGTCTTTTACTGATGCCGGTGCCGGATTGTTGACATACGGCAGCACAGTATTGCCCGCATGATTGACCGTGAGATCAAGGTCATTTACCAGCGCTGCCGCCGCAGCCGGATGCGCGGGCGGATCGTTCCAGCAGAGCATCACTTTGAGCGCTGCTGTATTGGCGGGTATGTTGATATTTTGGCTTTGCGAGCCATTTTGGGTAATATTTCCGCTGATATACCGCCCTTTTGCGAGCATATCGGAGGAACGGAGCAGATTAAGCACGCCATAGCCGAAGGAATAATCCGGGCCGGCAGTGCCGAGATCCGTTGCCCCGTTGCAGAGCAAAGCTTTCATCAGCGCAGAAGGCGCTGCTGTCGCTCCCGGAAAAAGCCGCTGATATTGTTCGGTAAGAAGGGCGGCCCCTCCGGTTACAGCAGGTGCGGACATACTTGTTCCGGTGCGGCCGTTGTACGCGTTGTTTAACCCCGCTGACCTGATGGCAGTCCCTTCCGCCACAATTTCCGGTTTCAGCCGGCCGTCCTGCACCGGCCCGCGGCTGGAATTGATTCTACGGGTAAAAAGAGAGTCAATGTTTCCTACTGTCAGAACGTTTTTCGCGGTCTGGTAGCTTTTCAAAACGGTTCCGAAACCTTTTTCACCGGAAACCGCCAGCCGGTAAGGATTGTCCGGGTAATCGGTATCCCCGCTGTTGCCAGCGGCAAAAACATGCAGCAAATCTGGAAGATCCAGGCCCATTTGGTCCAGGTAAGCCGCATATAGATCGTACTGTCTGAAATCTTCGTCGCCGTTTACATTTTGTCCGTAGGAATTGTTGGTAAGCCTCATGCCGAAATCATGGTAGAAGGCGGGGCTGTAAACCAGGATATTGGAGTAGTATTGCGAAACAAGCAGGCTTTTGGGGGCGAACCCCCTGTAGATTTCCTGCTTGATACCAGCCCCTCCGACGGTCCCCATGGTATGCAGCCCGTGTCCGCCGCCGCCGGTTTTGTCAAAGCGATTAATCAGCCTGTTGCTGAAATCGACATGCTGCAGCGGGTCGGTATCGTCACCGACGCCCACCACTACGTTTCTACCCATCAGACCGTCGGCATAAGGGCCAAAAGCCGAGTGGAGCATATTGCTCCGTGCCTGAACGTTGCTTTTGGAATTTTCGTGGCGGTCGGGACCGGGCGCCTCCTGGAGGTATTCCAGATACTGTGATTCGGCAAGTGTTCTTATTTTTTGTCGGGCTATCCGGATGGCAAGAATACGGGCATGCAGGAGTTTTCTCGAAACTATTGTTGCGGCGTGCTCATTTTGAAGCCACTTTTCTACGGAGTCTGCGGCGTAAAAGGACGGGAATCGTACCCAAAGCTCAGCAGTCTCCCCGGATGATTCGGGACGTTGCCCGCTGAGCAGACTGGTATCTGCCTTCATAGGCGCGGTGAAGGCGAGCAGGCCGCGCACCCCTATACCGTCCAGTTCTTCCGGGTCGAGGGGGCCGTTGATAACGGCTACCCATGCACGATTCGGAACGTAGCCTTCAAGTGAGATTCCGGCTTTTTTCAATCTCAACCGGGTAGCTTCATCGGGGAATTGGTTCAACCGGATCAAAGCGAGAATAGGTTTACCCTTTTTTGAGGAATCGAGAACCGATAGGGCTTGCCGGGCCTCCAGCCGGGCATTCTTCCAGTTGATTTTTTCGAAAGACCGGGTTCCGCTTTTCAGATAGATGCGGTCATCCCCGTTTTCCTGGGCAAGAATCAGGGTAGGTAGCGATATCAGGCACAGCGTGCAGATGCGGAAAAAGGCGCTAAACATAGGGAGAAGGTTTTTTACCCGTACAGAGATGGGAAGATGTTATTTTTCGGCTGAAGCCACGGTCCGGTTGAAAGCAAGGCACCGTTCAATCCATTGTGCGAGCTGCAATTCGGTTCGCACTCCACCGGGGCTGATATAAGCATAGCCTTCGTAAACTCTGCCTTTCATGACCATGGGCTGAAAACCTTCGGTTTTTGCCAACTCTTCCGTTTGTTTGGGATCAAAGCGGCACATCAGATTTTCGCCGCTTACGTTAACACACATTTTCTGATTGATGATGAAAGCCAATCCGCCAAACATCTTTTTTTCTTCCAGCTGAAGGTCCGGAAATTGTCCGAGGTAGGTGCGTACCCTCTTTGCAAGGCTAACGTCGTATGCCATAGGTATTTGAAACACTTGTCCGTGAAACCGAAACAAGTTACTAAATAAATTGGTTGATCGGTATGGCTGTCCCGTTCGGAACAGATGTCTATATTTGAAAGAAAAAGTTATGTTGCATCAACTATTGAATCGTCTTTCAGCCGGGGAAGCTTTGTTTACGGACGTCATTGCGTTCATAGACGAGCGTTATGATCACACGCCTACGGCTTTCGTCAACGGCGCACAGAAAAACCTTGCGGAAGAAAACCAGGGCAGCGCCAAGGTACTGTCCCTGGCGAAGCTGGCAGGGCTGTCGGCCGGGGACACACTTCGCCTTTTTGCAGAGCATTATGAAAGTGTGCTGTCCGATCCGAACGGCACGAATCATCAGAATATCCGCCAGTTTATGCAGAATGGCTGGGAAGGAGTGGTTTTTGAAAAAGAGGCGCTAAAGCCCAGAGAGCTGTAGGTACGGCAGAAGCCTGCCGCGGGGGTTCAAAGCAACCGGCAGTTCATGGCACCGGAAACTGCCGGTTGCTTTGTAGTTCATTTTTAAGTCCGTGCGAATAATTTTTTCGCGATAGTCACAACACCTACTACCAGCAAGCCGGCAATGAGGCCCAGCCCGAATTCTTTGACAATGGCGGGAACTTCCGGCAGGAAATGATGAAAGTAATCTATGTTGTGCACAAAGATGCCACCTGAGACGAGAATAAGGGCGATCGTTCCCACCACGCCCAGGATTTTGATTACCACCGGCAGTGATTTGATAAGGAGATTCCCAAGAATAAAAAAGAAGCCTTTGCCGTCGGAATGTTTGACCAGCCGGAATCCGGCGTCGTCCATCCTGACGATCAGGGTTACAATTCCGTAGACTCCCACAGTGGCGGCGATGGCGACCACAGATACCGTCAGCGCCTGAATGAGCAGTTCGCGATCCAAAACGGTCCCCAAGGCGATGATAACGATTTCGACCGAAAGGATAAAATCGGTAGTGATGGCAGACTTAACCTTTGCTTTCTCCATTTCGTCGCCGTCGTCATTGCTCTGTTCAATGACTTCATTTCCTTCTTTCTGTCGGTGAAACAGGAACTCCACTATTTTTTCGGCACCTTCATAGGCCAGGTAAAATCCGCCTGCGGTCAGGATAAATTTGATCGCGACGGGAAAGAAAATATTCAGCGCCAGTGCGACCGGCACGATGAGCAGTTTGTTAATAAAAGAGCCTTTTGTAATAGCCCACAATACCGGTATTTCCCTGGAGGAGAGAAACCCGGTTGCTTTTTCTGCATTTACGGCTAAATCGTCGCCGAGGATACCGGCGGTTTTGCCGGTAGCAATTTTACTGGTAACTGCCACGTCATCCATCAACGCGGCTATATCATCAAGAATAGCAAAAAAACCGGAAGCCATATATTTAGTTAAATCGTGCGGGTATAAAAGTATTAATATCTCGGCAACTTTAACAAGCAGATTTGTCTGATTTATCCGGCCGGGAAGCAGTGAAGGACGCGAGAAAGAGTAAATTTTTTCGATTTTTTTTCGCTTATCGACGTGGATTTACCTGTTTTTATCTTGAATACAGACCTCATTCCGGGAGGAGTTGGTACTTTTTTTAAAGGCGACAGTCGAATAATCCGGGAGTGCGGGTATAAGGAGTACGAATGTTTTATGCGTCTGTTAATCAAGGCATTAAATGTTGTTTTTTTACTGACAGATGTTGGAAAATGATGACTTTCAGAGTAGATAATCGCATTCTTGTGGTATTTTTTTTATAAACTATAATGCGCCGGGTGTGACCCCGGTTAATATTTTCGTCTATATTTGTAGATAACTTCACAACTAATTACAATTATTATGTTAGCAATGAAAAAGACTATTTTGTTCTTTGCACTCTTAGTTGGAATAAGCGGGGGTGCATACGCGCAAGGTTTCGGCTTCGGTCCGAAAGCCGGATTGAATATCAGCAATTATACGGGAGGTAATGTCAAGACAGACGCCCTGGTGGGATATCACCTGGGGGGGATGTTGAACTTTGGGATCGGGAATGTTTTCTCTATCCAGCCTGAAGTTTTGTTTTCCACGCAGGGGGCTAAAATAGACAACCAGGGTGCAAAAGAGGACTTTAAGGTGAGTTATGTTTCAGTTCCTGTTATGCTGAAGTTTAAAACTTCGGGTGGTTTCTACATTGAAGCCGGACCGCAGGCATCTTTTAAAACCGGCGAAAAAATCGGTAGCCAGACGATAGACAGTTTTGCCAAGAATCTCGACCTTGCGGTTGGCGGCGGAATTGGCTTTCAATCGAAAATAGGTTTGGGCATTGGTGGCCGTTATGTAGCGGGTATCTCCAAAGTAGGTGATTTTACTACAATGGGTAATGTCAACCCCGATTTCAAAAACAGTATTATACAGCTGAGTTTGTTCTGGATGATCCCGGTAACACGGTAGTTTTTACAGGGCAAAAAAAAACGCGTCAAACGACGCGTTTTTTTTTGCCCTGTAAAAACAGAGGGACTGTACCTGGCAGGATCAAAATACAATTTTTCCCTGGTGAATCAGTGATGTTACCTGCGAAATGCGCGATACCGCTTCGGCTGAACAGCTCGCATCAACCAGTACCAGATCGGCTGCGTCGCCGGCTTTGGGCCATTGCTGTGTGCCTTTGTCATCCAGCGGGAGTATGGAGCGGGTAGCGAAAGCCAGGGTTCTCGACAGTTCCCACTCTGTGGAATAACCATAAAGTTCTGCTATCAGGTTGGCTTTTTGAAGCATGTTCCCCGAGCCGAAAGTGTTCCAGTGGTCCTGTATGTTATCATTGCCGATCAAGACCTCTACACCGTGCTTCCTGAGGGTTGGAATGGGCATAACGGTTCCCCTGAACGGTACCGACGACACAATTCCGACACCGGCCATGGCGAGCCGTTCGGCTATCTTTTCCGTTTCGGGAGCGCTCAGGTGCGCCAGTGCAAACGCATGACTTACATAGGTTTTCCCTCTCAGGCGTGGATTTTCAAGGACCTTGTCAATCAAAAAGGCAATTGTTTTCATTCCGCTTTCTCCCCGCTCATGGAGGTGCAGGTCGATGCCTTTGTTATTGTCCAGTGCAAGCTGCACAATCAGTTCCATCGGTTTTTCTATGCTTCCGTCAATTGAAAAAGGGTCTACACCGCCAATGAAATTTATGGCGTTCATTTTGGCTGCTTCTTTCAGAAGCGGTTCGGTTGGCGTGTAGTAGATTCCATGTTGGGGAAAGGCCACCAGCTCCGCCGACACAGAGTCTTTTTTATGCTGCAAAGCCTTTTCAAGGTGATGCAGGGAGTCGAAGCCGGAAGTGGGGTCGATATTGACATGAGAGCGTATAAAATGCGTTCCATATGAATGAAGCATGCCGATCAGTTTTTCTGTCCTTTCGACGGAGGTTTTCAGCCATTCGGGGATCTGCTTTTGTTCATATGCGATCATGTCTTTTACCGTTCTTCTCCTGGCAGAAACCGCTTGCCAGGGCAGACCGAACAGCATTTTGTCGAGATGCGCATGCATATCCTTAAATGCAGGCAGCATCAGCCGGCCTTTTGCATCGATCCCGTTTCCTGCAGGGTCATTCCTGCCGATACGCTTGATTTTATTTGCTTCTATTTCAATGCAGTGCAGGCCCGTTCTGGTCTTTACAATTTCGCCGTCTTCGTGCTCAAAACCGGTTTCCAGCAATACGTTTTTCAGAGTGTAAGTTTGATTTGCCATTTTGATATCTGATACATTTGCGCCGATATATTTCGGAACAGAAGTAAAGTAAGGCAGGTTTCCTGCTATTTATTTGTGCCATCCATGCCGATCCTTGAATGTTTTATCACTATGCCCGTACCATTGACCACAATAGGGATGGAACTCCGACCGGCGGGTCATCCCGACCGTAGTGGAGGGATCTCCTGTTTCCAGTCCCCAATCTCTTTCAAAGGACTTTTTCATAGCAACATGAAATCGTTCGGCTTTACTGCGTTGCGCTCAGGACGCCCCTCCGGCCGACACCGTCTGCCATTGATAAGAAGGTTCTTGATTGTCAGCAACGATATTGGGCTGATTTTTTGAATCATATTATCATCTTTACTACAGCACGTTTTGCTACTCCCTTTTTTCCAGGAGGAATAAATCCTTCAAGAGTTGGAATGAATCCTTCACGCAGGCCCACGGATGATTGAGTAGCTTTGTGTCAAACATTTTCAATCCATGCAGAGATCAGAAATATCCCGGAAGGATTTTTTAAGAAAATCAGGGTTAGGTTTAGTGGGAATGGCCATCGCTCCCGGACTGTTAGAAACGGGCGATGTTACCAACCAACCGCTAACTGATAAAGAAAACAGGCAAATGGGAAAGGATTACATATTAAAAAACGTAAGACTGGAAACAGGGTTCGTTTATGAGGGGGAAGAAGTCGTTCACACCGAAACCGGGCTTTTTACGGTGTCCGTGAGCAACGGAAAAATCAAAAGTATTTCTGCCAATACACCGAACGATTCGCGGGCGCTTGATGCCAAAGGATGGTTAATGTTGCCTGCATTTAAGGATATGCATATACACCTGGATAAAACTTTCTACGGCGGGCCCTGGCAGGCGAGGAGACCCAGAACCGGCGGCGTAAAAGGGATGATCGCGTTGGAGCAGCAAATTTTGCCGGAAATGCTCAGGACGTCTACCGAGCGGGCAGAAAAGCTGATTGAGCTTCTCCAGTCCAAAGGATCTTCGTTTGCGAGAAGCCACGTAAACATCGAACCTACCTCGAAACTACAATCTCTGAAAAACCTGCAAAAGGCGCTTGAAAATAAAAAGGATGGTTTCGAGACAGAGTTGGTAGCATTTCCCCAACACGGCGTTTTCTATACCGACTCAGCACCGTATCTGAAGGAGGCTGCGCAGATGGACATTGATTTTATAGGCGGTGTGGATCCTTTCAGCATTGACGGTTCAATCGAAAAAACGCTTGATTTTGCTGTTCAATTGGCGCTGGACCATAACAAAGGCATCGATCTGCATCTGCACGAGTCGGGAGAATCGGGTTTAAAGACTGTTGAGTATCTTATTCAAAAGGTAAATGAGAATCCGGTTCTGAAGAAAAAAACCTTTATCAGTCACGCATTTGTGCTGGGTAAGCTGGAGAAGCCGAAGCAGGAGGAAATTGCTGCGCAGCTGGGTGACGCAAATATCGGAATCGTCTCCACGATACCTTTCGGCGGACTCGTGATGCCGATACCGGTATTATACAAGCACAACGTTACGGTGCTGACCGGCAACGATAGCATTGTTGACCATTGGAGTACATGGGGGAGCGGGAGTGTACTGCAGAAAGCCAGTCTCATGGCCCAGCTCTATGGCTATTCAACTGAATTTTTATTATCGCGTAGCCTGAAACTCGCTACCGCCAATGTTTTGCCACTTGACGATAAGGGCGTTCAGCAATGGCCCAAAACCGGCGATGCTGCCGATATGGTGCTGGTTGACGCGAGCTGTTCGGCGGAGGCGGTCTCCAGGATATCGCCGGTAAAATCGCTGATCAGCAAGGGGAATGTGGTGTGGGGAGGGTTGGGTAGTGAGGTTTGAGTTGTGAGGTTTGAGAAGTGAGGTGGGTCGACGCGGCAACCTCACTGCTCAAACCTCACCGCTACGCTTCAGACGACACTTTCTATTACGTCTTCTGCATTCCGACGTGTTTTGGGTTTCATTTCCGGCTGGTTGGCATCGTCGGTGTCCCGGTAACCCAGTGCGACTGCAACCAATGGCTCAAAATCCTCCAGACCCAGTATATCGGCGTAAGCGTCGGGTTGTATACCCTCCATTGGGGTAGAATCCACGCCAAGGGATGCGCTGGCCCCGAGGAAAAAGCCAAGTGAAAGATATACCTGTCGCGATAGCCATGCTTTTTTGTCGGCCTCCGGCTGGTTTTTGATAAAGTTGTTGTAATAGGCTTGCGATCCTTCCGGAAGTTGCAGGAGCAAATTGTTCTCAAAATGAGCAACCTGTTTTACAACGCTGAACACTACTAAATGGCTGGCATCTTTAATCTTTTGGGCATTGAAGTACGATACCTCTGCGAGCGCAGCTTTTGTCCGGGTGTCTTCAACAAATGAAAATCTCCACGGCTGGCTGTTGATAGAAGATGGGCTCAGCCGGATAATTTGTTTAAGTTCATCGATGAGTTCGGCAGAAATACGTTTCCCATTTGCATATTTCTTAGTTGCGTAACGGGTGTTGGCTAAATCTAAAAAGCGCATTCAGTAATCTTAAGTTTGTTGTTAATACATAGAATATAATAGGTAACACAATTTCAGATGTAGCCGTTCACAACGCGTTTGATTCCTTCTCTAACCCGGCGGGTATTGAAATTTATCAGGAGGCCGAGACGGAGGTCGCTAAGTTTGAGATAGGTGAGGAGTTGAGCAAGATGAATGTCATTAAGTTCTTTGACTGATTTTACTTCGATTATCAGCTTTTCGTTAATCAGGAGGTCGGCTTTGAAACCGGTATCAAGCTCTATTTCCTTGTAATTCACCTGCATGTCAACCTGTGACCGGACCCTGAGACCATGTTTTTTCAGTTCGTGTGCCAGGCAAACTTCGTACACTCGCTCCAGTAAGCCAGGCCCCAATTCCCGGTGGAATTCGATGGCAGCGCCTATGATAATTCCTGATAATTCATTTTCAGTCATTTCGCGCGAAAGTTAGTATAGTAGTATAATCGACTCTCGGAAAACACAATGGTTGTCTGTTTCCGTCCTTTGAGGTTTGTTTAACCACGGAGAACACAAAGGTCACAGAGGTTTGCTCCGGATGGCCTTTGCGGTTTGTTTAACCACGGAGAACACAAAGGTCACAGAGGTTTACTCCGGATGGCCTTTGCGCTCACCGTGCTCTTTGTGGTTTGTTTAACCACGGAGAACACAAAGGTCACAGAGGTTTGCTCCGGATGGCCTTTGCGCTCACCTTTGTGGTTTGTTTAACTACGGAGAACACAAAGGTCACAGAGGTTTGCTCCGGATGGCCTTTGCGCTCACCGTGCTCTTCTATGTTGAAAAGCAATTTTATAAGCTGATATTTCTGTTATTTTTATTTTTTAGCTGCATT